>NZ_MAIF01000128.1:0-10795 GCF_001729395.1 Methanosphaera sp. A6
TTGTGCTTATTTTATACCTACTTTCTTAAAGTTTCTTTTAAATTAATTAAAAGATATAAAAATAATATATAAAAAATAGGAATTTTTAATCAATAGGATGTGATACTATAAATAATTCTAAAAATAATAAGACATTTAGCTATGAATCTAATTATAAATTAATTGAACAGTCAAAATATTTCAATGAAACATTCTACAGAAAACATAATCCTAATATAAAAGAGGATGATGATCCTATTGATTATTTCTTAAAAAATGGAAGAAAAGAAGAATATCCTACCAGTAAATATTTTAATCCAAAATGGTACATGGATTTATATAAGGATGTACAACTTTCTAATATGAATCCATTGATTCATTTTTTAAGATTTGGTATTAAGGAAAAAAGATTGTATAGATATGCTAGAATAGATTATGATGATTTAGTAGGACTAGATAATAAAGCACGTATAATGGATTATTATGATGTAATATATGATTCTATAGAATTTGATATTGACTATTATATAAATGAAAATAATATAACTTCATTGAATAATCTTGATCCTATTATTCACTATATTGTATATGGAGTTTACCTAGGATATAATCCAAGTAATATATTTAATACAAGAGAATACATTAAAAATATTCCATATAATAAATTAACAACCAATCCCCTATATCACTACATTAAATATGCAACAACCACAACTACAGAATACTTGAATAAGAAACACATACTTCTAAATGCATACAATAAATACAATGTAAGAAGTTGTAAAAACATACTAAAAACTCTAAAACAAAAGATTTCAATTATAATACCAATATACAATGCATATGATGAAACACGTAATTGTATAGAGAGTGTACTTTTAAATACTCATATTAATTATGAATTAATACTAATTAATGATGCTAGTAGTGATAATAGAATAAAACATCTTCTAGATTCAATGGAGTCAATTGATTTTGTTAAGATAATTCATAACAAGGAAAATCAAGGATTTATAAAAAATGTGAATATGGGTATGAAACTAGCAGAGGGTGATGTTGTACTTCTTAATAGTGATACAATAGTAACACCTAAATGGTTATCACAACTAGTTTTCTCAGCATATCTTAATGATAAAATAGCTACTGTAACACCATTTTCTAATTCATCAGATATCTCCATTGAAAAATTAGGGACAAGTACAGATAGATTGTTTCTTAATTCAAATGCTTATCAACTAAATAAGTTAAGTGATACAACATACATTCAAGCTCCTACAGGTAATGGATTTTGTTTATTTATTAAAAGAAGTGCAATTGATGATTTAGGATACTTTGATGAAATATTTGATAAGGGTTATGGTGAAGAAACTGATTTTACAGCAAGAGCCAGAAAAAATGGATGGATAAATCTTAGAAATCAAACAGTATTTGTATATCATAGAAGACATGCATCATTTACATCTGAAACTGCAAATGAATTAAAAAAGAAAAACAAGAAGATATTATCTAAGAGATATCCTCAAATATATTCTGATTGGGATGAGTTTGTAAAATCTCCAAAGATTATAAATCAACTAAAAGAATGTGATTTACTAATAAAACCATATAAGAAATCACAACGTATATTGTATGTTACAACATATAACTCTGATGGTACTTTAGATATTGATGATGTATTTTATGAATTAGCTAGAAATTATGAATGTTACATCTTAGCAATAACATTAAAAGAAGTCTCAATACACTTATATGATGGTATTGGAAATTTTATAACCATAAAAAAATGGTCTACAAAACATATTGATGATGAGGAATATTTCATTAGATTATATTTCAATATGTTTATGAATTATAAGATTGATCTAGTTTACATGAAAAACTTCACAGCACTACATCATCCTAGAACTGTTAATTTAACTTTGTTTATTAAGTTTTTCAAATCCATGGAAGTTAATGTACTAAATGACTGTATATTTCTAGATAAAGAGAAGATAATTGATATGTGTGAGGAGAAATTCAATCCAGATACTTCACTTAATGAATTAATTAATGAAAAATCTAACTATATTAACTTTGATAATAAGAAAGTTGTAGTCTACACTGCTCTTACAGGACATTATGATGATCTTGTGACTCCAGAGGTAGTGGAGGATGACTTTGATTATATCTGTTTTACAGATAATCCTAATTTAAAATCTAATTTCTGGGAAATCAGATATATGGAAGAACTTAATCTTAATGAAGTTCGTAAGGCCAGACGATATAAAATACTTCCACATAAATATTTAGATGAATATGATTATTCTATATGGATAGATACAAACTTCGATATACATGATAGTCTAAAGGATTATGTTAATAAGTATTCAAAAAATCATAAACTTCTTGCAATTGCACATGAACAAAGAGATTGTATCTATGATGAAGCAGAAAAATGTATAGAAATTCAGAAGGACTTACCAGAAATCATTAACAAACAAATGGATAAATATCAAAAAGAAGGCTATCCTAAACATAATGGGCTTGTTGCTAGTGGAATTCTCTTTAGAAATCATCATGATAAGGATGTTATTAAAGTAATGGAAGACTGGTATAGTGAAGTTGTAAATTATAGTTTCAGAGATCAGTTAAGTTTTAACTATGTTTGTTGGAAGAATAACTTCGTGTATGATGAAAGTGACATATTCTACTTTAAAAATGAATATTTTCAAAGATTAGAACATAGTTCTATTGTTAAAATAAATCCAATATACACACAAAAACAAGTAGATAACATAGTTGAGGCTATAACTCAAACAACTACAATAATCATTCCAATATACAATGCATATGACCAGTTGCGAGAATGTATTGAATCTGTAAAAAAATATACTAAAACTCCATATGAATTGTTATTAATAGATGATTGTAGTAGTGATAGGCGTATAGAAAAGTTACTTAAATCACTGGAAGATGAAGAAAATATCACTGTTATTTACAATAAACATAATATGGGATTTGTTAAGAATGTGAATATTGGATTTAGTAAAACAAGTAATGATGTTGTACTACTAAATAGTGATACTATTGTTAGTAATAACTGGCTTGAAAAAATGAAATCTGTAGCATATACAAATTCAAATATTGCAACAGTAACTCCTGTATCAAATAATGCTGGAGCATTTTCAGTACCTACCTTAAATGAGAATAATTCCATTGATGAAAGATTAGGTATTAGTGGAACTGCCAATATTATTGAAAAGAAAAGTGAGAATAAAATCATAACAACACCTACTGGTAATGGTTTTTGTATGTTTATTAAACATGAAGCAATAGATGATGTTGGAGAGTTTGATTTAAGTTATGGTAGAGGTTATTGTGAAGAGAATGATTTTTGTATGCGTTTAATAGAAAATGGGTGGCAAAATGTAATTGATATGTCCACATATATCTTCCATAATCATAATGTTTCATTTGGTGATGAAAAAAATGAATTATTAAAGATAAACAGAGAACATTTAGGACGTAAATTTCCAGAATATAAGGCCAGAATAGATAATTTCATTGAATTAAATGAGTATAAGAAGATACGTGATAATATTAAATTATATCTTGAACATGAAAATAACATTCAATTTAATAGAAAACGTATATTGTATGTGATACATGAGGGTAAAGGTGGTACATTATACACTAGTACTGATTTAATGAAACATATAAGTAAGTATATGGATGTTTACATGTTAACATCAAACTCTAAAGAATTAAAAGTATATAAATACAGTTCATTTGAAGCAAATGATGATGTTAAAGAAGATTATGAGTTTTTATCCCATTTTAAACCATTATATTCATTTGATATTGAAACAGAGTATACTATTAAAACTCCATTCATACCAGAGTTTAATAAGTTCTACTTCAATATTCTAAAAATGTTACATATTGATATTATACATGTTAGACATCTTATAAAACATTCACTTGATATTGTATATACTGCTAAGAAGTTAGGACTTCCAGTTATATTCTCATTCCATGACTTCTACTATGTATGTCCATCACATAATCTTATTGATAATTCTAAAGAGTATTGTGGAGGACACTGTAGTCCTATTGATATGAGTGCTAAAAATAGACAGTGTAGTATTTCAACAAATTATGGTATTCCATTACTTAAGAAATATGTGGGAACATGGAGAGCTGCTATGGGTGACATGTTTAACTACTGTGATACATTTATAACAACATCTCCCTCAGCTGTAGATATATATGGTGAGTTTTATCCAGAAATAAAGGACAACATTAATATTATTGAACATGGACGTGATCTAAAAACACCAGATACTATAAATGTTCCAAAAATAGTTAAAAATAAGCCAATTAAAATAGTAATTCCAGGTAATATTGGACCTAGTAAGGGCGGAGTATTTATTAAAAATCTTAAGAAGTATGATGTTAATAATCGTCTTGAACTACATATTCTAGGTGATGTTGATGGTAGATTAGGCTTAGATGAGGTATGTGTCCTTCATGGAACATATAAAAGAAGTGAATTTTGTAAGTTAGTACATGATATTAATCCACATGCAATGGCAATATTTTCAATATGGCCTGAAACATACTGTCATACACTAAGTGAATCATGGAGTTGTGGATTACCTGTTATTAGTATTGATATTGGTGCTCCAGGTGAGCGAATTCATAGGAATGGTGGAGGATTTTTACTATCAAATAATCCTAAAGAGGCATATGATGAGATTATCAGCATATTTGATGATGAAGAAAGGTATTTGCGTGTTGCAAATGAAGTAAAAGACATTACTTTTAAAACTACTAAGGAAATGGCTGATGAATATATGGATATTTATAAAAAATTTCTATAATAAATAACAAAACTATATTAGATATGATATACATAATTTATAACAATATTAATTTAAGGGAAAAATTTTTAAAATAGTTGATAAAATGGATGAAATAACAATAATGTCTTATGAACATCTTATAGGTGGAGTATTTGCTGGAATAATATCATACTTATTTACTGTGAAAGGTATTTTACCAATAACTAATGAGTTTCTCGGAGTTATAATCTCTGTTGTAATAGTATATGGTCTTGGAAAATATGCTGAAAGTAGATATGGTAGGGAAAAAATATCATTAAGTTCATGGATTTCAAATGGAGTTCTTCTATATTACCTTGTATGGATGACTGTATGGATTTTCTTACTCAACTACGTTGTAATTTAATTATTAAACTATTTAACCACCCAATTCTTTTTTTTTAATTAAATATTTTTCTAGGTTTGATTATTTATGTGTTCTATAATTGGTGTTGTTGGAGAAAATGTTAAGTCAGATATAATTAATATGCTACATACACTAAAGCATAGAGGTCCAGATGGATGTGGTGTATATAGTAGGGGTAAAATTTATTTAAATAATGATATTTTAGATTGTGAAGATTCAAGTTTTATAATTGCTCATAATTTATTATCTATTGTTGGTTGTGATGAATTACAACCTTTCATGTCAGAAAATCTTGTTTTAGTATCTAATGCTGAAATATATAATTATAAAGAATTAATAAGTAAATATGATTTTGATTTAAGTAGTAATTCTGATTGTGAAGTTATTTTAAAACTCATTGAACATAATTATCATGATAACTTAAAAGAAGCCATTTTAAAGAGTATTGATTTACTTGATGGAGATTATGCTTTTTGTGTAAGTGATGGAAAAGACTATGTTGTTGTACGTGATAATGTAGGTGTTAAACCATTATACTATGGAAGTAATTGTGATAAATTTGCATTTGCATCAGAACAAAAAGCACTGCAAAAAATAGGTATCAATGATATTTATAACCTAAATCCCAGATTCATGATTTATAATGGTGATGTTATACAAATTAGGGATTGTTATAAAAGATGTGATTTTTATAATGATTATGATGTTGCTAAGGAGAAACTTAAAAATGCTATTGTTAGGTCTGTTAGAAAACGTGTGCAAGATTTAGATGAAGTTGCCCTACTTTTTTCTGGTGGAGTGGACAGTACTCTAATTGCATTGATACTTAAAAAATTAGGTATTAAAACTACATTGTATAGTGTGGGAGTTGAAACAAGTCAAGACTTAAAATATGCTAAAAAGATAGCACATGATATAGATATACCACTTACAATTCAAATAATTAACCAGGAGATTATAGAAAAATCTTTTTATCCTACTGTAAATACTATTGAAGATACAAATCTTATGAAAATAGGTGTGGGAATGACAATTAAATTAACATCTCATCTTGCACATATGGATAATCATAAAGTTATATTATCAGGACAAGGAGCAGATGAATTATTTGCAGGATACAACAGATACAAAAAGAAATACACAAACCATGACTTACTTAATGAAGAATTAACACATGATCTTAACAACATCTATGATGTAAACTTAGAAAGAGATGATAAGGCTACTATGAGTAATTCTGTTGAATTAAGAGTTCCATTTCTTGATAAAGATGTGATAGATGTGGCAAGTCACATGCCTATTGATTATCTATTAGATTCATGTGATGATAAAATAAGAAAACATATACTACGTGATGTTGCATATGAATTAGGTCTTTCTAAAGAAGCTGCATATAGACCTAAAAAAGCAGCACAGTATGGAACAGGAATAGATAAAATAATAAAGAAAAAAATTATTAAAAAACAACAATACAATAAGATACTCCAGTAGCTATGAAAAAGTTTTTAATAAATTTCTAAATATATTTAAATTATATTAAACATATTAAATAACATAAAACTGTAATTATATAAAAAAAAATTTAAAACTAAGGAGCATTAAATAATGGAAATACAAAAAGAAGCAGAACATATATTAAATAAATTCTCAGAAGTTTTAGAACAAATACCAGATTTAGAAGAAACACGTTATATTGTTGACAACTTAAATAGAACAAGAGAAGATCTTAAAGAAAGTAAAAATCCAGAAAAAATATTACGTAATGCACATGTTGATAAACAGGGAAGTATAGTAGCTGAAAAAGGGAAATGGACAAAATGAGATTAAAATTATTAATAGAATTACCAGATACACCTGGGCAATTAGTTAATATATTACGACCATTATCAGGATTAGGTGCTAATGTATCTACAATAATCCATGAACATGATAATAAAACATCAGATGGAAAAATACCTGTACATTTCACACTTGAAGGTGATCGTAGTATACTTAAAAAGGGTATTGAAATTATACGCGAAGAAAATATAGATATTGTAGAAATTGATGATGTACTGCAAAAAGAAACACAAACTTTCCTATTACTAGGTAATATTTCTACAAATAACATCATGGACACAGTACATAAAATTGATGAATTAGATGATATTAAAATTTCCAGTATAGATTTGAATATTGGAAATGATCTAAAGGAATCTGTATGTAAAGTTGTTCTTGAGACAAGAAATAACAAACGTCTAGAAACAACACGTCGCCTACAAGAAATTGCAGACAATGATAACTTAGTATTAATTAAAGAAATCTAGGAGAGATTATATCAATGACATCAAATAAGATGAGACTATGTGTTCTTGGTTTTGGAGCAGTAGGACAAGGATTAGCTAAAGTTGTTTTAATGAAACATGAAGAATTAATAGAAAAATATGGTATTGACTTGGAAATAACAGCAATAAGTGATAGATCAGGTGCTGCTATTAATCCTAATGGTTTAGATTTACAACAAGCACTAGATACTAAAGAAAAAACTGGAAAAATAAAGGACTATCCAGAATATGGTGTTAGTGGTGTTGATGGTGTGGAAGTTCTTGACAAGGCAGAATATGATTGTTTAGTTGAAGCAACACCAACAAATATTGATGATGGACAACCAACACAAACACATATATTAAAAGCAATGAATGATAAAAAAGATGTTGTTACATCAAATAAAGGACCACTTGCACTTAACTTTAAAACATTAATTGAAACAGCACGTGAAAATAATGTTAAATTTAGATTTGAAGCATCTGTTGGTGGAACTATGCCTGTTATTAACTTAGCAAGAGAATCATTAGCAGGAAATAATATTCATTCAGTACAAGGAATATTAAATGGTACAACAAACTACATATTATCACGCATGGCAAATGAAGGAACAGAATATGAACCAACATTAAAAGAAGCCCAAGAATTAGGAATAGCCGAAACAAATCCATACCAAGATGTTGAAGGATTAGATGCTGCATGTAAAATAGTTATTATTGCAAATTCATTAATGGGTTGGGATGTAACACTAGATGATGTTTCAAGAGAAGGAATTTCTGGAATATCATCCAATGCTGTTAAATTAGCTCTAAAAGATGGTTATTTAATAAAATTAGTTGCTGAAGCAAACGATGGTAAACTTAGAGTTGCTCCAATGCTAGTTAAACAAGGCTCACCATTTGCAGTGAATGGTACTTTAAATGTAATTACTTTAAAAACTGATTTATCTGAAGATGTGACAGTAGTTGGAGTAGGTGCTGGTTCAATAGAAACAGCTTCTGCAATTTTAAGTGATATAATTAGTATAGGAAAAAATAATAACAATTAAATATTATTTTTCTGCTTCTTAACCTTTTTTTAAAGTAAAATCTTTAAAAACTATTTTTTACATATTTTAAGTAAAAAACACTTCTTTTAAAAAAATATTTTTTGGTGATAATAATGACAGATGACAAATATATTGCTCCCCCATGGATTAAATACCCTACAGCCCCTGAAAAATCTGATTTCTGGAGAAATGGTAGTGGTGCAGAATATCTTATTAAATTTAATAAAAATATAACAGATAAAGACAAATACTATAAAATCTTTCCAAAAGCCCCAACATTTACACAAGAATTAGAACCTTCAACTTCATTAAGTGAAGATGCACAAGAATTAATTAAAAGTACCCTTAAACCACTCTTTATTAAGTTATGGACAAGGGATGGAAAACCTAAATATAATATTGATTTTAATGAAGATAAAAACTACATTCAAATGTATGATACAATCTATAAGGACACTACACATCACATCCATATTGGTACAAAAACATATGATTCAGCAAAAGAAATCATATCATTAATAGAAAATGACTTAAAAAGTAAATCTCCAGAGCTTTGGAATGAATTAAAATACACATTATATCTTAATGCACTCTACTATAAGATTGTTACAGATATAAACTTTACAAAGGAACTTATAAAAACAAAAGATAGATGTATTGTCTTTAAAAGTGACAACCTAGAATGGGGTGTAACTATTGATGATGGTAAATTAATAGGTCAAAACCTCTTTGGATTTGCAATGATGGAAATAAGAGATGTGTTATGTGATGTTTATGAAAACTATGACCTTATAGACTGGGACTTATCTGGAAGTCCATATAGTAAAGAAAGATGTAGTTGTAATCATGTACACTAAAAAAAAAGTTTAAGTTAACCTAAAAAAATATAATATCTAAATATAATAATATAATATAATAAAAAAAAACATACAAGTGATACAATGAAATACGTAATAGTAATAGCAGATGGTATGGCTGATGAGCCATTAGATGAAATCAATGGTGAAACTCCAGTAGTTCATGCAAATACTCCAAATATGGACTTTATAGCAAGAGAAGGATACACAGGACTTACAAAAAATGTTCCTGATGGAATGACTCCAGGTAGTGATGTTGCAAACACATCAATTATGGGATTTGATCCATCAATGCTCAAAGGAAGAGGACCACTAGAAGCACCAAGTGTTGGAGTAGAACTCAATGATAATGACGTGGCATTCCGTCTTAACTTCATAAATGTAAAAGATGGAGCCATCAATGATTTTACAGCAGATCATATCACAACAGAAGAAGCAGATGAACTTATAAAAGCATTAAATGAACATTTTGGTGATATAGGACAATTCTATACAGGAGTAAGTTACAGAAACTTATTTGTAATTTCAGATATTGCAATGGAAGATTTAAAATCCACACCACCACATGATGTTGTAGGACAACAAACAAGCAATAACAACCTAAAACCAGAAAATGAAAAATCAAAACTAATAAACAAATTAATGGAAGATTCAGTTGAAGTTTTAGAAAACCATCCAGTAAACAAAAAAAGAATAGAAGAAGGAAAACTACCAGCAAACATGATATGGTTATGGGGACAAGGAGCAAAACCAGTAATTGGAAACTTCCCAGAAAAATATGGACTAAAAGGAGCTACAATCACCGGAGTAGACCTATTAAAAGGAATAAGTACATATATTGATTTAGATGTAATAGAAGTTCCTGGAGCAACAGCATACTTCGATACAAATTATCAAAACAAAGTAGACTATGCACTCGAATCACTAAAAACACATGATGTACAATTTATACACATTGAAGCACCAGATGAAGCAGGACATGAAGGAAATCTACCTGAAAAAATAAGAGCAATAGAAAACATTGACAGTATCATACTTGAAAAATTATTAAAAGAACTACCAAATATAGATGAAGATTATACAATAGCCCTACTACCAGACCATCCAACACCAATTAACATAAAAACACATACAATGTCACCAGTACCATTTGCAATATACAGTACAAATATAAAAACACCAGATGATACACAAATTTTCTCAGAAGACATGAGCCAAGGAAAATACGATACAATAATTGGCCACACACTCCTAAATGAAATGATTAAAATATCTAAAGAATAGATATTGATTCATTTTATCTTTTTTTAAAGAATATTATTCTTTATATTATAATACAAATTTAAATCCATTAAAAGTTAATTTCTTGTTTTTATTT
>NZ_MAIF01000129.1:0-10158 GCF_001729395.1 Methanosphaera sp. A6
AACTTTTTGAGCTTCTTCTTCTGATAAAATAGTATGTTCTGGAACTAATTTATGTTGTAAAATATCAGCTTTCAAAATTATATCCTCCATATTTAAAAATAAGTAATACTAACATTAATCATTAATTATTAAATAATTATGCAGTTTATTATATAAATAATTTATAATTTAGTTTGATAAAAAAAATATGTTAAATTTCATAAATAAGTTATAATTAAAAAATATAATTATTAATTGTCAAAAATAGAATTATGTTGTTAAAATATAAGCGGGCCCGACGGGAGTTGAACCCGCGACCGCCTGGTTAAAAGCCAGGCGCTCTCCCAGACTGAGCTACGAGCCCCTATAAAATGATTATAACGCCTTGGCCGGGATTTGAACCCGAGTCGCAGGCTCGACAGGCCTGCATGATAGCCTCTACACTACCAAGGCATTTTATACTTATTAAAAACACATACTTTGTACTACAAAGCAACTATGTTATACTTTGTATGTTATAGTATATAAAGGTATCGGTTAAAGATACATATAACTTACTAACAATTATATTTATAAATAAAAGGTTATCCCGTCTGCCGGACTTGAACCAGCAACATTCGGATCTACAGTCCGATGCTCTGCCAAATTGAGCTAAGACGGGTATAACAGTGGGACCACCCGGATTTGAACCGGAGTCTCAGGCTCCCAAAGCCCAAAGGATCGACCAAGCTACCCTATGGTCCCATGTACTAAAAATTATAGAGCCCCAGGGGGGAATTGAACCCCCGACCGCTTGATTACAAGTCAAGCGCTCCACCAGACTGAGCTACTGAGGCATCTACGTGTTAAAACCTATTTGTCCATAATAGGTTAGAAGTCATTTATTATTTAACTAACTCATACTATATAAAGGTTTCCCCCCTTATAGTATTCCCATTTAAAATCCTAAAAAAGAGAAATAAAAGAATAATACTCTTTAAAAAAATTATATAAAAATTATTAATTTTTATTTCGTTTAGCAGAGTCAACTAAAGCTTTTACAGCAGGTAATTCTTCACCAGCAATTAGATTTATACTTGCTCCTCCACCACTACTAATATGTGTAATATCATCATCTAAATCCATATTACTTGCAGCAGCAGCAAGATGACCCCCACCAATAATTGAAAATCCTTCTGATTTAGCCATAGTATTTAATAAATCTTCAGTTCCTAAATTAAAGCCTTCTTTTTCAAATACTCCTGCAGGACCATTGGCAAATAATGTTTTTGCTTCCAAAATTTTTTCCTTATAAATTTCAATAGTTTTACTACCAATATCATAGATTGGTAAATTTGGAATTTCATCAACAGAATATTCCACACGTTTATCATTTTCAAGAATTGCTAAATCAACAGGTAATATTATTTTATCAGAATAGTCTTTTAACAATTCTTTTGCAAAATCAATATAATCTTCATAACCCCTTTGAACTATAAAATCATAATTATATTCTTTTAAATCAACACCACTTGCTACAAGGAAAATATTTGCTACAAGACCAGTTGTTAATATAAAATCTGCTCTATTAGTTCTTAGTGCATTAGCCATAACATTTATAGAATCATCAGCTTTAATACCTCCAAGTACATAAACTCGTGGTTGTTGTGCATTATCTAATATCCCATACAATGTTTTTAATTCTAATTCCATAACTCTTCCAGCAAGGGATGGTAATACTTTTGAAAAACCAATAAGTGAAGTTTGAGATCTGTGTGCTGTAGCAAAAGCATCATTAACAAAGTAATCAGCCAGAGGAGTTAATGTTTTAACCATGTATGTGTTTGCTTGTTCTTCTGGTGTTAATTTAGGCATTTCTTCTGAATAAAATCGAACATTTTCTAATAGAACTATTTCACCATTAACCATGTTTGATATGATATTTTGAGCTTCTCTAGAAAATATAGAGTCAACATATGTAACATCTTTTCCAATAATATTAGACAATGATCTGGCATGTTGTTTAAGAGTAGTGAAATCTGATTTACCTGGCCTACTTTGATGTGCTATTATTACAACACGAGCATCCCTATCTGACAATTCAGAAATAGTACTTGAATGTAATCTCATTCTAGTATCGTCTAATAATTCACCATCTATAGGATCTACTGGTGAATTAACATCTACCCTAAGTAATACTGTTTTTCCTTCAAAATCAAAATCATCCATTGTATTAAAATCATAATCCATAACTAATACCCCTTAATTACTTCTAAAAAAAATATTAAATTAAACTAACTAAATCAATTAGAGCTTCTTTTTGATTTTCTGCTTTAATAATACCAGAAGCTAGTAGAACTCCTTGAGCACCAAGATCTAATGCTGCTTTCATATCTTCTCCCGTAGATATTCCAGCACCACATAATACTGATATATTCTTGTTAATTTTATGAATTTCTTCAACTGTATTTTCAACTACTTCAGGACTAGCTTGAGAGACAGGAATACCAGTACCAATTAATTCAGGTGGTTCAATTGCAATGAAATCTGGATTAAATGATGCACAGGCAGCACTTGTTTTAACATTATTAGTACATAATACACTAGTTAAATCTAGTTGTCTTGTTTTTTCAACAACAACATCAATATCAGCCAAAGTTAATCTTTTCTCTGAATGATTAATTAAACTACCCTCTATACCAGTTTCATATAAAGCTTCAGGTAAAGCTGAACCTGTATGTCCTCCAGGAGTTATAGCATCCATGTGTTGAGCATAAACAGGAATATCCACAGATTCAATAATTGGATATAAATCAACTGCTTGTGGAGCAATTGCCATATTTATACCTGTTTCATCACTTGCTTCTTGAACATACTGTGATAATTTTACTGCATTTTTACCTGTTGATTCTGTATATGTTTTATAATTAAGTATTATTATTGGTGTCTTATTCTTACTCATAAAAATTACCTACTAAAATAGATTTCTTATAAAAAAAAATCTAGTCATCTAATAATATTTATTATTCTAATTATTATTATAGATAGTTAAGAATCATTATAAATTCATAATATGAAAATAAATACAACACATTAATATAAATTAAATTTTTTAAGACACAAAAAACATAAGATTATATTAATGATAATTTCACAAACAAAACAAAAAGATTTAGAAAAGAAAGGATATAGATTTGCAGGAAAAAATATTCATGCTGCAAATAAGATATGTCACTGGACAAGAAAAAGTATAGTAGATGAAGGAACATGTTATAAAGAACAATTCTATGGTATAAAAAGTCATAGATGTCTTCAAATGTCTCCAGCAATTGCATACTGCCAACATAAATGTTTATTCTGTTGGAGAGATACAGATATTACAAAAACATCATGGGATAGTGATGACTATGATGATCCAAAAACAATAATTGAAGACTGTATTGAAAACCAGAAGAAATTACTATGTGGATTTTTTGGAAATGAAAATGCCAATCCAGAAAAATTAGAAGAATGTGTAAAACCAAATAATGCTGCATTAAGTCTTGCAGGTGAACCATTACTTTATCCTGAAATTAATCAATTAATAGAAGAATTCCATAAACAGAATTTTACAACATTCCTTGTAAGTAATGGTGAAAATCCAGATAAAATAGAAGCTCTTGGAAAACATGAACCAACACAACTATATATTTCATTAGATGCACCAAATAAGGAGATATATAAAAAGGTATGTAAACCACAAGTATCTAATGGATGGGAAAAATTACAAGAAAGTCTTGAACTTCTCTCAACAATTGATACAAGAAAAGTTCTTAGAATAACATCAGTAAAAGATTTGAATATGATACATACAGAGGAATATGCAAAGATTATTGAAAAGGCAGATGTTGATTACGTTGAAATAAAAGCATATATGTTTGTAGGTGATTCAAGAAATAGACTTCAATGGGAAAATATGCCAAAAACTGTGGATATTCAGGAATTTGCACAATCCATCGCCGAAAAAACAAGTATGGATATTATTGATGAAGTTGAAAAAAGTAGAGTACTTCTACTTGGTGAGAAAAAACCAGGAAAGTATAATAACTAAAAAATAAATTATTATACTAAAGAGGTGAATAAAATATGTGGGGAAAAATCATAGGAATTATACTCATTATTTTTATAATAGGTGGTTTTGTTGTACCAGTAGGTCCAATAGGACAAACTGCAGATTCATCTATTGCTGTAACATATGGAGAAACAACCTATGCTAACCAAGATTATAAAGATATAGTAAATCAATACTTCAAAGATAATGGATATAATAACTTAGATAATGCAAATAAAACTATAATAACTGCAAATGATGTAAATGCAATATCACAAGATATAAGTCATAAAACATACAATTCAAATCAAATACTTTCATCAGCTCTAGTTGATTTAAACTCAAATAACGATATAAAAGTAGATGTGGATAAATCTAAAATTACAACAGTAACAGAAAGTATGTATAAAACTGCATTAAATTCATCTGGTATTACAAAAGGACATGTTATTGTAACTTCTCCAACAACTGCAACTGGAGAATCAGCACTTGCAGGAATTCTTAAATCATATGAAGTTGCAACAGGAAAAGAAATACCAAATGATGTGAAAGAAGCAGCAAATAATGAAATATACACACAAAGTGAAGTAGTAAATAATACAAATATAAGTGCAGATGATGTGGCAAATGTTGTATCACAAGCAAAAGAGGAAGCAGCAAAACAAAATACCACAGACACACAGACCATTATAAACATTGTAAATAACATTGCAAGTAACAACAATATAAATATAACAAGTACAGATGCAAGTAATCTAGCAGATAGTATATCACAAAGTCAGTCAGTACAAGATAAGGCAAATCAATATCAAAATCAAGTAACTGATTATGTAAATTCTGAAGGAGCACAAACATTATTTAGCCAAATATGGAACATGATCCAATCTATGTTAAATGGAAATACTGGAAGTACAACAAATACTTCCAATTAATACTTTTTTTTATTATCTATTCACATAAAACAATTCCATTTAGAACAAGAATTTAATTATTAAAATAATAGTTTTTATATAACTATCAAAAAATATTCAAGACTACTTCTATTAAATAAACCCACCTTTTTTATACCAACAAATAATTAAGTATGTAATAGGTGTATTAACTATGATAATCTATTTTTCAGCAACAGGAAACTCTCAATATGTCTCTAAAAAAATAGCAAAAGAAATAAATGAAAAAACATATTCAATAATAGAAAATAAAAATACACGAAAATACCATATACATATAGAAAAAGATGAAACCCTAGGTGTTGTTATTCCAACATACTTCTGGGGACTACCAACAATTGTAGAGGAATATCTCTCTAAACTAACTATTACATCAGAAAATAAAAATCCATACATCTACATAATAACAACATATGGTACAACCCCTGGATACTCTGCAGGATATGTCAAAGAACACCTAAATATATGTGGATATAAAGTAAATCTACAGGCAAGTATTAAAATGGTAGATACATGGACTGTTATGTTTGATTTAACTGGTAAAGAAAAAATAAAACAACAAACAATAGAATCAGACAAAGAAATAGATACAATCATAACACGAATTAAAAATAGAAATCAGGGAAAATATGTTGCAAGAAAAATACCTAAATTCATATCTAACATGGCACAACTATGGTATGATAGAAGTAGAAAAACAAAAAATTTACACATAACAAAAACATGCACTGGATGTAAAAAATGTATAAATAACTGTCCAATAAATGCCATAAGACTAGTTAATAACAAACCCTCTTGGCAAAAAGAATACTGTGTAATGTGTCTTAGATGTCTACATATATGTCCAACATTTTCAATACAATACAACAATAAGACACAAAAACATGGACAATATATAAATCCATACATTAAAAAATTAGATTAAAAAAAAGTTTTAGTGAATAAACTCTATTCACCATGTAACTTTGCAACAGCAATTTGAGCTGCTCTCTCCATTGATGTTTCAAATGGAATATTATGTTCTGTTAATATTTTTTGACCTTCTTCTTCATTAGTTCCAGTTAATCTAATTACAACAGGTATGTCAGATTCATGTTCTTTAGTTACATTAACAACAGCATTTGCAACATCATCAGCACGAGTTATTCCACCTAAAACATTTAGGAAAATAACTTTAACTTTTGGATTTTTAAGTACTAATCTTAAAGCTCTTGTAATAACTTCTTCTGATGCTCCTCCACCAACATCAAGAAATGTTGCTGGTTTTTCACCATAATATTGAATTAAATCCATACCAGTTAATGTTAATCCTGCACCATTACCAATTACTGCTATGTTACCATCGAGTTTTATATATGCAAGATCATCTGAGTCATCTTCATGTTCTAAATCAAATTGTTTTAATTTTTTATGTCTAAAGAATGCATCATCATCTATTGCCATTTTTGCATCTGCTGCAATAAATCCATCAGGTGTTTTTATTAATGGATTTATTTCTGCTACTGTTGCATCATAATCATTGAATGCTTGATATAATTTCCATATAAAGTTACCTACAGCAGATACTTCATTTGTATCAACACCCATTTTAAATGCAATGTTACGTGCTTGATATGGCATGAATTCTTCTAATGGTTCAACATATTGTTTTACAATTTTTTCAGGTGATTCCTTTGCTACTTGTTCAATATCCATTCCACCAGCCATACTTGCCATAATTAATGGTTTTTTAGCATCCCTATCAAGAATAATAGACAAGTAGTATTCACTTATTTTATTTTCTACCTTTTCTTCAATGAGAACTTGAGTAACTTTTTCATCTTTAATTGTTTTTGTAAATAATTCTTTAGTTCTTTGTGCTGCTTCTTCTGGAGTATCTGCAAATAGAATTCCACCAGCTTTTCCACGACCACCAGATAGTACTTGTGATTTTACTGCAACAGGTTTACCTATTAATTTTGTTTTTTCTGCTGCTTCTTCTGGTGAGCTTGCCAAATAACTTTCTGGTATCTTAATATTTGATACTCTAAAAATCTTCTTTGCTACGTATTCATGTATATTCATAATTCCACCATTATTCTATCTTAACAGTATTCATTCCTTCTTCAAATGCCTTCATATTCATATCTTCAGTTCCTTTAGGTACACTTGAAAGTATTGCTTGTTTTGCTGCATCCTGACTTATTACTCCAGTTGCTTTAACAAAGGAGCCTAACATCACTATGTTTGCCACAATTTTTCTACCAATTACTTTTTCAGCTGTTCTTGTTGCTTGTGATTTGTATACTTTAAGATTCTTACTTTTAACTATATCATTTATTTCTTCGTCATATACTAAGTCTGGATCAATTATTAGTGTTGCATTTTCTTGTATATCATCAATATATTTTAGTAATGATTCATGAGACATTGCAACAAATATTTCAGGACTTTCCACTTTTGGATAATCTATTTCATCATCACTTATTACAACTTCTGTACGGGAAGCTCCTCCCCTTGCTTCTGGACCATAGGATTGTGTTTGTACAGCATATATATGATCAAATAAAGATGCAGCTTTTGCTATTACTATTCCACACATTAATATTCCCTGTCCACCAAAACCTGCTATACGTATTTCTGTCCTCATACTTAATCACTCATATATGCTTTGTTAATATTATCATCAGGATCAATTTCTGAATGTTTTCTAATTACTTCTTCTGAAGAAGTTATAAATTCTTTTCTTGGTTTATTTACATAAACACCTGTGATAATTTTACCTTTTAATTCATCTTCTGTCATATTCCTAGATTGTTCCAGTGTTATTGTATTTTCTTTAAACCAGTGAATCATTTCAACAGGTGTTCTTATTTTGTTTTTTCGTCCATAATATGTTGGACATTGAGATATTACTTCAATAAATGAAAATCCTTTATTTTCTAATCCATCTTTTATGCTTTGAGCCACTTGCATTGGTTGGGCTGTAGTGTACTTTGCAACATATGATGCACCTGCTGCCTTTGCAACTTCTGCTATGTTAAATGGCATGTCAGTAGAACCATATGGTGCTGTTGTTGCAAAACTTCCTTCAGGACTAGTTGGACTTATTTGTCCACCAGTCATTCCATAGATATCATTGTTTATGCATATTACAGTTAAATCTATATTTCTACGTGCTGCATGAATTAAATGATTTCCACCAATAGATGTTGCATCACCATCACCTGTAACTACTACAACATCTCTTTTTGGATTAGCAATTTTTAGTCCTGTTGCAAATGCTATTGCTCTTCCATGAGTTGTATGTAGAGAATCACATTTTACATATCCTGGTATTCTTGATGAACATCCTATACCTGAAACCATATTTAAATCATCAAATGATTTATCTGATAATTCCATTCCTTTAAATATTGTATTTAGTACTATACCATTTCCACAACCAGGACAGAATATATGTGGTAATCTTTCTTCTCGTAAATATTTCATGTATTCATGAGGGTGTTTAGAGTCAGCCATTATTTTATTCCTCCATGATTTTATCTAATATTTCCTTTGGAGTATGTAATGCTCCACCTATTTTAGATAATAATTCAACATTTGCATGTTTTCCAAGTACTCTATCTACTTCAAGATATACTTGTCCTAGATTTAGTTCTGGTACAATTATCCTTTTAGCATTTTGTGTTAATTTAAGTAGTTGTTCTTCTGGAAATGGCCATACTACTCCAAGTTTTATGTATCCTACTTTCAAGTCCCTTTCTCTTGCTTGTTTTACTGCTGTTAGTGCAGATCTTGAAGGTATTCCATAGGATAATACTACTGTATCTGCATCTTCCATGTATTCAGATTCAATTTGTGATATTTCATTTCTATTTTTTAGTATTTTATCACATAATCTTGTTACTAGTTGTGTGTGAACATCAGCATCATCTGTATTTGGATATCCTCTTTCATCATGAGTTAGACCTGTTACATGTATGTTAAATCCTTCACCAAATGAGGGCATTGGTGTTGTTTGTGCAGATTTAGCATTGTATGGTAGGTATGTATCATCTGTTTTTTCTGGCATTGTTCTTGGTATAATTTCAACTTTTTCAGGTACTGTTATTTTTTCCCTCATATGTCCAACAATTTCATCAGCCATTACAAATACTGGGCATCTGTATTTTTCTGCTAAATTAAATGCTTTAACAGTATAATCAAAACATTCTTGTACTGATGATGGTGCTAATGATATTGTTTCATAATCTCCATGGGATCCCCATCTTGTTTGCATCATATCTGCTTGAGCAGATCTTGTAGGTTGACCTGTTGATGGTGAACCTCTTTGCATGTTAATTATTACTATTGGTGTTTCTGTCATTGTAGCATATCCAATATTTTCTTGCATGAGAGATATACCCGGACCACTTGTTGCTGTAACAACTTTTTGTCCCCCCCATGAAGCCCCTATAATTGCACCTATAGCAGATATTTCATCTTCCATTTGAACAAAATGGCCACCTACTGTAGGTAATTTTTTAGACATTATTTCAGCAATTTCTGTGGATGGTGTAATAGGGTAACCTGCAAAAAATCTACATCCTGCAGCTAATGCTCCAAGTGCACAGGCTTCATTTCCTTGTACAAAATATTCTTTATCTGCCATTTTAATCATCATCCTCTATTGAAATTACTTGATCAGGACACATTAATGCACATAAGTTACATTTTATGCATTTTTCATTGTCTGGAATAGGTATATGTACACCTTTATGATTTAGTGTTTCAGATGGGGTATACACATCCATTGGACAAATGTCAACACAAATATAGCATCCTTTACACAATTCTTCATTTATGTATAACATATTATTACCTTTATATTAATTAAGTGAATTTTGTAACATTTAATAAGACTTAGTAAAAAAAATTAGTAGATTTACTTGTCAATTATGTTTAATTATAAACTTGTAAATGTTAATCATGAAATAGTTATATTTTTCCATGATAGATGAATAAAATTTAGTTATTTTTTTAAACATCGTTTTTATCACATTATATTTATTATTTGTTTATTCTATTATTAATAGTTACAGAAATGTTACATAAATTTAGAGATATATGGAATATTGTATATTATCTCTAAAGAATTCCCCTACTTTTTATCATAAGTTATGCTATTTTAATAGACAA
>NZ_MAIF01000130.1:0-20558 GCF_001729395.1 Methanosphaera sp. A6
AACACCATTATAAAGTCATGGATAACTTCAATCAAGTACATAAAAAAGAAAATAAAAAAAAATACTCTAAAACAAGCATCCAATGGAGTATTAGTACAAATAATATTTTCTTTTTAAAACTTATACTTTTTTTTAAAAATCAGATACAAAATAATATATCATATTAAATCATTACAGATATTAGATAAATATATATATTATATGTGTAAAAAAAATAACTTAAGATACAAAGTAATTTGTATCGAAATTAAAAAAACATGAGAAACTGTGTATTTACAAAAAAATCTTTAAAACAATGTAAATAATAGATAGCCATCCGAAATTTAAAATAGGAATATTAAAATCAATCTATTTAAAAAAAATTGAAGTTAATGATTAACTAAATAATAGATAAAACATAATCAAAGTATTAATTTAATTACTATTATGAATATGATAATTCAACCAAGTATAATAAAAGTAATTATCACTATCAAGACTCTCAATAACAATAGTATGATATAATATTTCAAAACTTAAAGATTTTACTAAAATTATATACATTATTTAAAAATAGCATCATATTTCTGAATTATGATCATAGTATCATCATAACAACTATAACATATTCGTAATTCATTGTTCTACAAGATTAGATGAAATTTTAAATAAGTAATATAAATATTACAATTAACAACTAGTGAAAAATCAAAAAGCAATGCTAAAAATACACGAAAAATAATTTGATTTATACAAAAACAACCACTATAACAAAGCAAATACTACTAATTGTATAAATTAAAATTATTTAAAAAAAAATGAAGTTATCCTAGAAAATTAATATTTATTCATAAAAACTCTCTCAATTTCATAATATTATTGATAAAATATGAAATTGTAGACAAAAAAATTAAATTTATCTTTCTTAGTCTAAAATACCCTATATATAATGTTGAGGATGATAGACAAAGAATATAAACAATTAAAATCATCAGTAACACTAAAATAATGGTTTGAAGATAATTATTTTAAACCTAAAAAAGAAGAAGCTATGATTAAACAAACCCATGGGCTGTGGGGGATAGCTCGATTAATCTAAACTACAATAATAGTTTATTGCCCGAGAAACACCAACCATAATAGTTGGAGTAAGTCAAAGTCTATTTATTTTTTTTTAAGAGAACTATAACTTTATTTTTAGAGGTTATGACATGATTTAATAACTACTTGTTCCAATCATGTCATAATCTCATTTTATGATAATTCCTCATTTCTTTCTAAACCTTTGATTAAAGAATCATATAATGATTTTCCCTCAGAAAGACTATTTATAATAGCTTCTGTTACACCCCCAGGTGTTGAAACTTCCTTTACAAATTCTTCTTTATTTGATTTGGGAACTAATTTCTCTGCTTTTGAAGAAATTTCAATAAAATCTGAAAATTCCTCAGCAATTTTTCCAATAGCTTCTTTATTTTCATCTAATTGTGCATCGACAACAGAGTAAACTGCAGGTAAACATCCTGCTAAAACCATGTATTTCATTTGATTTTCATTATCTAATACGTAATAATCTATTTCTAATAATTTAAAAATAGTATTAGCTTTCTTATTTTCTGGGTATACTCCTGCTATGGCATTATAATTTCTAATTGTACCAGGACCTGTTGGTATAATGCGTACAACATTGTTTGATCCTGTTTGTCTTTTAATAGTATCTATACTTATACCAGCCATGAAAGAAATTACAAGTACATCTTCATCTAATCCAAATTCACCAATCTGTCTAAAGTTCTGTGGAGGTACAGATAAAATTATTATAGAACACGATTTTACAATATCTGAATTATTATGTATTAATTCATCTAAATTATTATCATATAAATCACTGAATGTGAAAATAGAACCATTATATGATAGTTGTATATTTTCTCGAGGATATTTTTTTTCAAGTAATGATAGTGCTAATGCTTGGCCTATATGCCCTGCTCCTATTATTCCAATATTATTTTTAAAAAGATCATCTTTCATAAATATTATTCTCTAATTGAATACTATAATACTTTATTAAGATATAATAATATAATAATAGTTAATCTAAAAAAGAGGGGGTTAATACCAATGATTGAAAGTAAATATAAATTTCTAAAAACCATAACAAAACAGTTATATAATATGAAATCAAAGAAAATAGGCAAGGAAATTGATGGTACAACACCTCCTTCAATTTTTATTGGTAGTTATAACTATCCTAAGGTATATGCTGGACCATTAATTGCACCAGAATTTGAAGATTCCATGATTATGGATCAACCTGAAGAATGGATTTCAACAAATACTTCTCAACAAGAGATTATAAATTATCGTCTGAATCTTGTAAGGGGAAAACAGACAATTGGAATAAATGATCTTGAAAATAGTTATGTTGAAAAATTACAGGAAATATCTATGGCTTCAAAATCAATAGTTAGTGAAGCAGAATTTAATAAAAAGCCATATGGTATGACTTTAAGTGCAGAAAATACCCCACATGGACCAAGTGCTCTTCTTAAGAAATTTGATATTGAAAATGTAAAATGGGATTATCAACTAGAAAAAGCATACTATGATACTGATTTAAGGGCAAGTGATGCTGTTGAAATATTACATAAGAAAAATATTCCATTTTCACAGATACAAAAAGCATTTTCTGTTGGAACTATGGGTGAGAAGAAGAATAGAAAATTAGTACCTACCCGTTGGTCAATAACTGCTGTTGATACTACAATTGCAAATAATTTACTTAAGAATGTTAAATATTATTCTCAAATTGATTGTTATAAAGTATATGAATTTACCAGTCTAAATAATTATTATGCTATTCTTGAAATACCTACACCATGGCAATATGAATGGATGGAAGCCTTTTTAAATACAAGTAATGGTGCTATGATTTTTACTGATTATGAACGAGATCATGGAAAAAAAGAATATTCACGTGTTGGTGGATGTTACTATACTGCTAAGATGGCTGTTCTTGAACAGATGGAACGGGACAAACAACAAGCAGGTTGTATTATTTTCAGAGAAGCTAATGAAGATTATATTCCATTGGGTGTGTTTAATGTGCGTGAGAATATTCGTCATGCAATGAATTCAAAGCCTAAGGAATTTGAAACTATGCAACAATCACTAGATTATATTGAAACAAAATTAAAACTTACAATTAAAGATTTTAGAAGGGCTAGTGATTTATTAGATGAAATATTAAAAGAAAGACAAACTACTCTTGATGAGTTTTTCTAGGTTGGTGATATATTTGTTAAAATTAGATTATAAAAAACGTTCTGAAGATGCATCTTCCCTTATGAAGGAGGCTATTTACTCTAATCATGATTATTATACTGATGCTATTGAAGGTATTCAAGAGTTATTGCCTTCAAATGAAACACATATACTCAATAGTGCAAATAGTTGTATATTAACTGTTGTTGAAGCACTACCTGAACCCATACTTATACCTGATGAAGGTGGATGGAATGGATTAGAAAGAAGTGCAAAGATATTAAAAAAACAAGTAGATACTATTGACACAGATGATGGTATTATAAATATTGAATATCTTCATAATTATTTAAAAAATAACAATGTAGGTTCTATTTATATTACAACTCTCGCTGGTTATACTGCATTACAACCTGTAAATGAAATTTTTGAATTATGTGCCCTATATGATGTTATCCTTGTTTTAGATATTTCAGGTACAGTAGGATCTAATGAATTGTCATCACAAGAACACTGTGATATCCAAGTATGTTCAACAGGCTCACCTAAAATAGTGAATATAGAAAATGGTGGATTTATAAACAACATAACACAGAAATTAAAATTCAACAACCACCTATTAAAAACATTTAAAGCAGATAATATAACATGTGCTGGAATAAGTAATGAAATAACAAAGGCACCACTCATATTAGATAAAACAATAAAATTAAATACTTATCTTAAAAAAGAATTATCAAAAAAATTAGAAGATGATACAACACATAATGTCATACATAGTAACTCCATTGGAATAAACACCATATTTACAACAGAAAGTAAAAGTAAAACTAAAAAATTAGCATATAATATAAGACAAAAACTCGATATTACAGATAATAAAAGTATAATAACAACAGGCCCTAATTATAATAGACTAAAAAAACCATGTGTTGCCATAGAAGTAAAAAATTTAGATATAAATCAATTAAATCAAGAAAAAATTGATGAATTAATAGAAATTATAATAGAATCAATAAATGAACAATGAAGTTACTCCATGCAGTCATATATTTCAAGTGTAAAAATCATTACAAATTATTTAAAAAAAGAAAAAGAGAATTAATTTTTTATTGAAAGTAATGCAATTTTTTCACAGAGAGTATCCTCTATATTTTCATCATTTACTAGTTCATATTTCTCCACTATTTTTTTAGAGTCATATTCTTCTAGTAATTCATCACGTCTATTGGATAAAAACATTTCTACTTCCATTATTTGTTTATCTGTTGTATTAATATATACTACTGTAATATTTCCTTGTTTTTTAATTCCAAGTAAGTTAAGAGCCTGTGTTATTTGTTTTTGTGCTGATAATCTTACACATATTTCAAGTCCTCTGTCATGAGCAAAATTTTGTTTTTCCTGAAATGCCTTTATTGACTGTGCTATTGCTTGATTTAAGTGTTTAATTCCACAGATATAATCACAATCCAATAACTGTATCGTTGAATCTTCTTTTTGGGAAGTTATGTTATCTATTTTTTTTAGAAATTCTGGAATATTTTCAATTGTATTATCAGGATAGGAATGTATTGTTATTGTGTATTCATTAAGTAATTGTTTCTGTAAATCCATTCTTTCATCTTCTTTTTTCATCTGTAAGTATTTTATTTACTCCTTTTAAATATGCTTCTACACTTGCCATTATAATATCAGGTTCTGTACTTCTTGCTGTTATTACCTTATCATTATATTTAAGTTTTACAAGTACGTCAATCAATGCATCTGTTCCACCAGTAATTGCATCAACATGGTATTCTTCAAGTGTAATATCAGCAGTATCTTTAATTGTTTTTCGTATTGCCTCAATTGCAGCATCAACTGGCCCTACACCTACTCCTGCTTCTATTCTTTCACTATTATTTATATTTACTTTTACTGATGCTGTTGGTGTTACTTTATTTCCAGAAACTGTTGTGTATTCTTGAAGTACTAATGAGTCTTCCATGTCAATATTTAGAATATCATCTGTTATTGCTTGTAAATCCACATCTGTTACTGTTTTTCCCATGTCTGATAATGATTTTACTCTTTCAAATATTCTATTTAATTCATCATCTGTTACTTGTGTATTAGTTTCCTTTATTTTTTCATGTATCACATGTTTTCCAACATGTTTTCCTAGTATAAATCTTCTTCTATGTCCTACTGTTTCTGGTTTTATTGGTTCATATGTTTCTGATTTTTTTAGTACTCCATCTGCATGTATTCCAGATTCATGTGCAAATGCATTACTTCCAACTATTGCCTTATTAGATTGAAGTGTAACTCCAGATATTCTCTCTACAAGTTGAGATATTTCATAGAATAATTCAGTTTTTATTCCTGTTTTTATGTTGTATAATGATTCTATTGCCATTACTAACTCTTCACAGGAAGCATTACCTGCTCTCTCTCCAAGACCATTTATTGTTACGTGTGCCTGTTGTGCTCCAGCATTTAAAGCTGCTAGTGTATTTGCAACTGCAAGTCCAAAGTCATTATGACAATGAACACTAAGTGGTTGTGGAAGTTGTGCTAATTCTTTATAGAATTCATAGGAACGTTCTGGTGTTAAGATTCCCACTGTATCACATGCACATAGCCTATCTGCTCCAACCTCAATACATTGATTATATAGATGTTTAAGATCATCCATACCTGTTCTTGTTGCATCTTCTGTTGATAATTCAACTATTAAACCATGACTTTTAGCATATTCTGTTGCATTAACTGCCATTTCTTCTACTTGTTCTCTTGTTTTACGTAGTTTATAGTCAATGTGTAAATCTGATGATGGAATTACTAGATGAATACTATCCACATCACAATCAAGTGCTGTATCTATATCTATCTTCATTGGTCTTGCAAAACTACATATTTCTGCATTTAACTTATTTTCTGTTATGGTTTTAATACTTTTTTGTTCATCTTTTGATGTTATAGCAGAACCTGCTTCTATAACATCCACACCTAACTCATCTAATTTTGAAGCTATTCTTAACTTTTCATTAGATGTGATTAATACTCCAGGTGTTTGTTCTCCATCCCTTAGAGTAGTATCCAATATTTTTAAATCATTTAACATGATTATCACCTATTTTTTTGATAAAACAGTTATTATACGTGTTAAACTTTTATGCATTCTAATAGCATGTTGTTGATTAATTTTAAGGGATGTACCCTCTACAACTTCATTTAGGTCTATGTAATGTGGACTTGCCATACATATATACCCATCATCTTTTAAATAATTTGAAATTGCAATTAGTGCTTCATGATATAGTTCTTTTGTATTATCTCCACCAAGAGTTGTTGATATACCATATGGTGGATCCATTGCCACTGCATCAACTGTTTCATCAAGTTCTAATTTTCGTACATCTTCCCACATTATTTTAAAGTCTTCAAAACCTTCATGTGCCAAGTTAAGTTTTGAACCTTCATACATATGTTTTTCAATATCTGAACCAATTAATTTAGTATTTAATATTCCTGCTTCTATAAGAATTCCACCAGTTCCACAGAATGGATCAAGTACAGTGTCGTTGTTATGTACATGAGCTAAATTCACCATACATAATGCTAGTTTTGGACTCATTGAACCTGGATGAAAGTATGGTCTTTTATGTGGTTTGTTGTCAAAGAAATGTTTTTTATCTTGTTCTATTATTAATTGGCTTATTATTACTTTATTATATTTTTTTATAGATACTTCTTTGTATTCATTTACTACTTGTTCTGGATTTGTGTATATTAACTTAATTGTACATATTGCATCATCTAATGATACTGGCATGTTTGATTTTTGTTTAATAAATCCACCAATATTACGTTCAATTTTATCTTTATCAACATCACCACCACCCATACGTTTAACACGTACTTTAAATGAATCTGTAACATATTTTGTCCAATCTATATCCTCTATTGATTCTTCAAGTTTTTCTGGTGTTGTTTTAGATATTGTTTTTAGTATTTCATGAGTATATCCTAAATGACTTCCCAATTCTACAATATCTTCCCATGTAGCCCCAACATCCAATTCTATTATTCCAGGATATTCATTTAAAATAGTGTATTTTATATCCAATGTTTCTAGTCTTGATAATAGTTCTGCTTTAGGTAATGTTTCATTTTCTTGGGAAAGTACTACAGTGATTTCCATATATTTTTCAGTCTCCTTACACCTATTTTTGGTAATAATTTAAAAATTATTCCTGTTTTTATTAATTGTTTTAGTAATGGAATTTGATTATCCATATCACCATATTCTGAAATTATTTTATCAACATCATATTCATTTAATTGATTGAACATATAATTAAAATCATCCTCAGTCATGTTTTCCATTATATTTTGAACATTATGTTGAGTCCTAAATTCTTCATCATATCTTTCATGATATTCTCTTTCATAGTTTTCTAGGTATGAATTATCTCCAGATTCAAGCATTTTATTACTGTTATTTTTTGCAATTTCTGTACAGTTAAATCCTGAAATAATACCTCCACCTGTTGTAGGTTTAACTTGACTTGCCGTGTCTCCTAGAAGTATTGTGTTGTTTTGAACTATTTTCTTATTAATATTAAATCTAGGAATAATTCCATAATGTTTTTGAATAATTTCATCATTTAATGAAAGCTCATTATCCAATAGTTTTGTTGCTCCACCATAGGAATTTTTTGTAAATAAACCAATTCTTGATTGGTTAGATGATACTGGTATTTTCCATAAAAATCCAGGTAATAGTTCTTCTCTAACAGATACATCCACAAATTCAGTACTTGGATTATCTGTTTGTATAGTGTATTGTATTGCCATGAATGAATCTTCATCTAAATTAGGATTCATTTTCTTTGATGTTTTTGAATTAGGTCCACATGCTACTGCTATTAATTTAGCTCTATGATATGCATTACCTATTCTTAATGTGGTGTTGTTAATATCAACATCATCCACCATTGTTCCTATATGGGCATCCACTCCAGCATTGATAGCTCTATCAAACAAGTACTTATCATACAATACCCTATCTAGCACATATGCTACTGTATTATCTTTTTCAACATGTATTGTCGTTTTATTTGGTGATATTAAGTTAGCTCCCCTAACTTCATTAGATATAAATTCTCTTGGTAAATTTTTAGTATCATCAATATTTGTTGAAACCAGTCCAGCACATTGTAGTGGTTGACCTATCCTATTTTTCATATCAAAGAGAGCTACATCATATCCTAATTTTGCCATTTTATATGCATATGTAGATCCTATTGGTCCACCACCAACTACAATTATATCATAATTTGTCATATTTTACATCCAATTTGTTGTATAATTCAAAAAAAAATCTATAATAAATATAACTCCATCAATCTAAAAAAAAAGAAGGTGAAATAAAATTATTTATACTTTTTAAATCTATTTTGATGTTTGTTAATTATTTCATCCAGTTCTCTTTTAGATTTTTTCTTATCCCCCATCATTTGTTTCCATTTAGAAGTTTTAGTATTTTCTTCTTGGATACCTCTATAATCCCTTTGATTATCAAAATTCTGATTATAATTATCATATTGGTAATCCTGTTGATAATTATTTGATTGAGTATTGTATTTGTTAAATCTAGGATCATATGTGGAATTGAAATTTGAATATCCCCTATATGAGTCTGATTGGACATTACTTATCTTATTCATTACAATATCTTCAACTTTACTAGGATTTGGTACTGCATCAAGAATCGTTTCTGAGTTATCATGTCCACCATAGATTATCATATTTCCACAGTTTAGAATTCTTTCAATAATTGATTGAGAAACTTCTATATCTTGTATTTTACTATAAGACATGGCGATTTTTTCTTTATGGAAAAATCCCCTCCTTATTATTACACGTTGTTCTGTTAAAGTATAGAGTGTATAATTCCAATCTAAAACATCCAATCCTATTTTTATAATTACAATTAAAATACAAAAAATAAGTATTAATTCCATTATAAAAGTCATATTTTCAAGATTGATTTGAAAAGTTGTTAATAAATTACTTTGTATACCATAGAATACTGTTATTAATGGTGCAAATAAAAATACTAACAGGAATAATACCACTATTTTCAGTACAAAATTATCTGAGTATAATAATATGTTCGGTCTTGTTTCAAGAAGAACATGTTCACTATTAGATGGTCTATTATCATAGGTATTATACTTATTTTGCCTAGATTGATTAGGTTTTGGCATCATAGATAATCATGCCCCCATTTATTATTTTAAATATGTTAAGTATATTTGTTAATAATAAATAATATAATTTTATAAAAGATTTAAAAAAAAGATACTTGATTCTATAAAATAATAAATCGTGATTTTAATGCCAAAAAATACACTCCATATAAAAAATATAGATATTCAAACAACACATATCATGTTAAAAACAGATATTAACTGTGATATTAAACCATTTATTCAAAACCAGAGAGAAATAATTTTAAATGAAATTAAAGAAAATCCCAATTTTCTAAAATCATATACCCCCATACCCCTAATTGATAAGAAACCTATACTCAAATTAATGACTAAAGCTGGTGAAATAGCAAATACTGGACCTATGGCTGCTGTTGCTGGAAGTATAAGTGAGATGTGTTTAGATTATCTTGAATCATTTAAAAGTAAATTTTCAATAGTAGAAAATGGTGGAGATATTGCTCTTAAAACAAACAAAAAGATAAATATGGGTATTTATGCTGGAAAAACTAGTTTTTCATATAATTATGGTTTTAAAATAAAACCTAAACCTTATAAATACGGCATATGCACCTCCTCATATGATGGTCCTTCAAAAAGTTTTGGTAGTACTGATGCAACCATAGTATTTAGTAAACAAAGTAGCATAGCTGATAGTCTTGCAACAAGTATTGGTAATTATGGAAATGGAAATACAGAAAATGAAGTTGTTCATAATGCTCTAAGTTATGCTGAAAAATACAGTGACTACTATGAGGGAGTTCTTGTTATAAAGGGAGAAACTCTTGGTAAAACTGGACATATTCCACAATTAATCTCAATTAACAACACACATGTAAAAGAAGCATTTGAAATAGAATAGATTTATAGATTTTCAAGACATACCTCTTGAAGAACTTGAGCATCAGGATTATCTGGATAGATCACTAAAACCTTTCTAAAACATTTAATTGCATTGTTAAAATCATCCAATTCCATATATGCCACCCCTTTATTATTTAACACTATAGGATTGTTTTCATTTAGTTTTAATGCATTATTATAACATTCAATTGCTTCTTCATATCTTTGCAGTCCAAGGAGTGTATTTCCTTTACTTGCCCAAGTATTTGAATCTTTATCATTATCTAAACATAATTCCAATGATTTATCATAGGAATATAATGCTTCTTCACTTTTACCAAGCATATTCAATACTGTTGCCCGTTCATTCCATACATCAGCATCTGTATCATCTATTTCTATAACCATGTCAAAGGAATTTAAGGCATTTTCAAAATCATTAAGCATTTCATAGATCAATCCTCTCCAATATAATACTGTTGTGTTATGCATATTGATACTTAATGCTTTATCACTCATTTTAAGAGCCTTTTCCAAATCATGTTTATTTAGGTATGCTATTGCTATGTTATTATAGAGATATTCATTGTCTGGTTCTAATTTTATTGCTTTTTTATAATGATTTATAGCATCCCCAAATTGTCCCAGACGTGAGAGTGTATCACCAATTCTATTTAGTAATTTTACATCATCATGATCATATTCTAATGCCGCCTTGTAACAGATTGATGATTGTTTATACTTACCCATCTCAAATAATACATCTGCCTTTTTAATAATCATGTTTTTTTGATTAATTGCTGAACCTTCCCATTGTGTTACATGTAACTTACGAAATTCAAATACTTGAAACTTATCTTTACCACTTGTATTGTTGGGATATGTTTTTTTAAGATCTTTCTCCATTTCCTTCGAATTTTTATATCCTAACTTAGTAGGCAGTGTTGCATCTTCTATTATTTGATTAAATGTCAGTATCTCCACCCTTGTAACTTCAGCTTCAAATAATTTTTCCCGTTCTTTAGATAGGATATTCCAGTAACAATATAACCTATCACCCCTATATAATGGTTGTTTCCACAAACGTCTAATTGTAACATTGCGTTTTCCACTAATCAAATCAATATCTCTATTTCCTAGTAATAAAATTGGCATGGTTTTTACTCTTTTTTAATTGTTTGATTTCCAAATTGGTTAGATTTAAGATGAATTTCAGGTATTGTTGTATCTAGAGAATTTATAATTTCTACAAGATCCTCTGGATTTGGTTCTTCATATGTTGAAAGACTTATATCATATGTTACTCTGTTTCTAAATTGTTGTAATGTATATATATTACATCTAAGATTTCTTGTTAATTCTTGAATATCTTCTGGTTTTAACAAATTTGGAACATATGTTGTACGACATTCTAAAAATACATTGTGATTTAATATTATGTCAATTGATTTGTTAATACTTTCCTTAACATTATTTGGATACACATCACTAATTTTATAATATTTATCTAATGGTGCTTTAATATCTATTGCTACATAATCAAGGTCATCTATAATTTGGTTTAAATTTTCAGGATGCAATCCATTTGTATCTAATTTAATTAATAAATCAAATTCTTTAGCTTTTTGAATATAATGTTTTACTACATCTATATGTAGTAATGCTTCACCACCACTTATTACTATAGCATCAATAAAATCAACATTTTTATCTATTTCTTCTTCAACCTCTTCTATATCCCACCGTGATAATGATTCATTCTTTAATAATTGAGGATTGTGACAATATTTACATCTTAGGTCACATCCCGGTATAAATAAAACTAATGCCATTTTACCTGGATAATCTAGTGAAGAATAAGTTGGTTGTATATTCAATTAAATCACTCAAATTCTAAATAAGTATTTTTTTCTAATATAATAATAAATTGTTTCATAGTAATATAATAAGTTTATTTATAAATTAATTTATTAAAAAAAATAAATGTTTAAATAAAAAATATATATAATAAATAAAGAATATTTTTAGTTATATTAATTAAATTTAAAATATGGAAAAAATATGTGATAATTATGGCTAATAAAACTAAAATTTATGACGGTGCACATGTAGTTGATGATGTAACATTAGGTGATAAAGTATCAGTATGGTATAATGCTGTTGTAAGAGGAGATCTTGAACCTGTAACTGTTGGTGAAAGATCAAATATTCAAGAAAATAGCGTTGTACATGTAAGTACTAATTATCCAGTTAAAATTGGTAAAAATGTATCTATTGGACATAATGCAATTATACATGGTTGTACTATTGAAGACAATGTTTTAATAGGAATGGGTGCTATTGTATTAAATGGTGCACATATTACTAAGAATTGTTTAGTTGGAGCAGGTGCACTTGTAACTGAAAATAAAACTTTTCCCGAAGGATCACTTATCATTGGATCACCTGCAAAAGCTGTACGCGAATTAACTAAAGAAGAAATTAAAGAAATTACTGAAAATGCTGATGAATACGTTGAATTAGCATTTGAAAAAGAATAAAAAAGGGATTATATGGTAAAAACAAGAGCAATATTAGAGGAATACAAAACTTACGTTCCAGGTAGATCTAAAAAGGAAATTGCTGAAGAATATGGTGTTGCTGAAGAAAGTATTATTAAACTTGGATCTAATGAAAATCCATGGGGACCTTCACCTAAAGCAAAACAAGCAATTATTGATTCTATTGATGAAATAAATAGATACCCTGAATCTAATCATGAATATATTAAAGAACAAATTGCTAAATATGCTAATGTAACAAAAGATCAAGTTATTATTGGTGGAGATGGAGCTGATGAATTATTTGAAGTATTAGCAAAAACTGTTATTGATGAAGGTGATGAATTTATAGTACATCAACCTACATATACATATTATGAATATACCTTCAAACAATCTAATGCTAAAGCTGTTTATGCTACATGGAATATTGAAGAAAATAAATTAGATGTGGACTCTGTCCTTAATAACATTACAGATAAAACAAAAGTAATTTTCTTATGTACTCCAAACAATCCTACAGGAGGACTTATTCCACAAGAAGATATTGTTAGAATTATTGAAGCTACAGATGCTCTTGTTGTAATAGATGAAGCATATTGGGAATTTTCTGAAGTTAATAATGTGAACTTACTTAAAAAATACAATAACATATTCATAATAAGAACCTTCTCTAAAGTAATGGGTCTTGCAGGTTTAAGAATTGGATATGGTCTTTCAAATCCAGATTTTATAGAAAAAATGTCAAGAATAAAACCAGTATTTAGTGTAACAGTTCCTTCTCAAAAAGCTGTTATTGCAACATTAAATGATGAAGAATTTATTAAAGAATCCACAGAAAAAGCAATTACTGAGAGAGAATACTTGTATGAAAGTGTTAATAGTATAGATAACATTCATATTTATAAATCCAAATCTAATTATTTGTTAATGGATGTTCGAAAAACAGGATACACAGCAGCAGAATTAACTTCAAAGTTAATGTCTAGGGGTGTAATTGTACGTGACTGTACAAGTTTTGTTGGTCTTGATGAATATTATATTCGCATTAGTGTTGAAACACATCCAAAAAATGAAAAATTTATTGAAATATTAAAAGAAATAGTAGAAAATTAAAATATTTCTATTATTTTTTCATTATCTAATTTTTTTTTAGTGTCTTATAGGATCATGATATATCAAAGCAGCAACTACACTTGCCTTATCTATTACTTTATGTGTTTGAATTACTTCCCTATAATCAATTATTTCAAGGCCCCTTTTTTCTATCATATACTCTGCCATGAATTTTGCTTCTTCTTTTAGTTGTTTAAGTGTTCTGTTAATCCCAGATGTTTCAATTACACAACCCATCTCTTCTGCTTGAGCAAATGCTATTACTGCAGATATTTCATCCCCTGGATTATCTGAATATTGATGAGATAATACACAGTTTGTCATTTCTCCTGGTTTTAATTTAGGCATTGGTATTACTTGAGTATTTGGTGGTAGCATACTTGATACTGGAATTAAATTAACATTACCTATATCTGCATCAAGAAGTGCATTGTCAAATGCATTTAGTTTTGTTGGTCCTTCTGATGCACCTTTTGTTAGTGATACTTTCATGTTTTAGATTTCCTCCTAGGACTTGTTATATTATTATGTTTAAATTATCTTTTAAAAAGGTATTCTATTTCATATATGTTATATGAAAGATTCTTTTAATTACATTTAGTTATAAAAATCAAAAAGTATATAAGCCTACTTTTATATATAAAAAATATGTAAATCATGAAAAAGCTACTAAAAAAACAAAAGAAAGAATAAATAAAAGCTTAAGAAGATTATAAAAAATAAAATAAAAGTTAATTATTATAATGAAGATTAATTTTATTAATTCATAAAAAACAAAAGGAGTAAAAACATGACCCAAGAGATGGAAAATGAAAACCTATCATTTACACAACAACTGAGAAAAGATGGATTCATAAAAGATATAGACACCAATCCCACATGTTTTGATGATACTGATAGCCAAAATCAATTACCAATAATTTTCATACCAAATACAATACTCTTACCACATACAGATATAACACTTAACCTTGACAAACAACACACAGACAACCTACTACACACAGTAGATGATAATAATCATGGAATTATATTAACACCAAAAAAATTAGAAGAAGGAAATGGAAATGTAGAATTCTATGATGTGGGGGTAATTCTAGAAATAAAAAGTTTAACAGAAGACAAAGAAAATGAATTACTACCAGAAGAATATGTACTTGAATTAAAAGTTAAAGATAAAGTATATGTTAATAAAATCCTTAAAAAAGATGGATTCTTCCATGCTCAATATAAAATACTTCCAGAAGAAAATACTCTAACAGAAGATGAAATAACAGAATTAAACAAAAACATAGATGAAACAGTACTTGAAATAGCAAAATTCCTACCAAATACAGATAAATATACAAGAAAAATACTTGGAAAACTAGATACACAAGATAAACTTGCAGAAGTATTTCCATTTCTAAAAGTTCCAATTAATAAAAAACAAGAACTACTTGAGTTAGATTCTGTTAAAATAAGAGCTCTTAAAGTTATACAACTACTTCTTGAACAAAAAGATGCAATAGGCATACAAATGGAACTTGCTAAAAAACTTAACAAAAAAATGAATGAAACACATAAAAACACTCTCTTGAGAGAACAAATGAAGTTGATTCAAGAAGAACTTAACATGACAGATGATACTCCAGCACATAAAACCTACAGAGAACGTATAAAAGATGCCCAACTTCCAAAAGAAGTTGAAGAAGCTGCACTTGAGGAAGTAACAAAATTAGAAAGACAAGGACAAAACAATGCAGAAGAAAATATAATAAGAAACTATCTTGATACCATACTTCAACTACCATGGCATAAAGAAGAAAATCCTACAATTGACATAGTAAAAGCTAAAAAACAATTAAATGATGATCATTATGGATTAAAAAAGGTAAAAACTAGAATTATACAACATTTAACTGTTCTTAAAATGAAAAAAGACAAACAAGGATCTATTCTACTATTTGTTGGACCACCAGGAACTGGAAAAACAAGTCTTGGAAAAAGTATTGCGGCAGCACTTGAGAGACCATATGTAAGAGTAAGTCTAGGTGGAGTAAATGATGAATCTGAAATTAGAGGACATAGAAGAACGTATCTTGGAGCTCTACCTGGACGTATAATCAATGGAATGAAAAAAGCTGGAAAAACAAATCCAGTATTTGTTCTTGATGAAATTGATAAAATGACTGAATCTCTTAATGGAAATCCAACTAGTGCACTACTTGAAGTTCTAGATCCTGAACAGAATGATTCATTCTCAGACAACTACCTTGAAGTACCATATGATCTATCAGACGTATTCTTTATAGGAACTGCTAATTCATTACAAGACATACCAGGACCACTAAGAGATAGACTAGAAATAATTGAATTAGATAGTTATACAAACACTGAAAAACATCATATTGCAGATGAACACTTAATTAAAGAAGTTCTCCTAGAACATGGCCTAACAGAGGACGATCTTAAAATAACATACGATGCTATTGATTGTTTAATTGAAAAATACACACGAGAATCTGGTGTAAGAGGTCTTAAAAGAGAAATTGCAGCAATTGCAAGATATGTTACTGAAAAGATTGTTGTTGATAATGTTGAAAGACCCTATGTTGTAGATGAAAACATGCTCTATGACATATTAGGTCATGAAAAATCACATTATGATAAAGTTCCAGATAGTAATCCACCAGGTGTTGTTACAGGTCTTGCATGGACACCTATAGGTGGAGACATATTATTTATAGAAGCTGTACTCTTACCTGGAGAGGAAAAATTAAAATTAACAGGACAACTTGGTGATGTTATGAAAGAATCTGCACAGATTGCACAAAGTTTAATAAAATCAAGACTTGCAACTGTACTTAAAGATTCAGATATTGAAAAAAGAGATATTCACATCCATGTACCTGCAGGATCAATACCCAAAGATGGTCCATCTGCAGGAGTAACACTACTTACAACAATAGCATCCCTTGTAACAAATACTCCTGTTGATTCCACACTAGCTATGACTGGTGAAATTTCATTAAGAGGAAAAGTTCTACCTGTAGGTGGAATAAAAGAAAAGGTAATAGCTGCACATAGATCTGGTATAAAAACAGTTTTACTTCCAGAAGAAAATATGAAGGATCTTGATGATGTACCATGTGAAGTTAAAGATGATATGACATTCAAACCAATGAAAACTGTTGATGAAGTATTATATGAAGCTCTTGGACTAAAATTACCTGAAAATAAACCTTTAAATATTTCCATTGATGAAATAAATAAAGTAACACCCTAATCCCCTTATTTTTTTTAATTAAATAATTTCCAATTAGAAAAATCTTTTTTAGATAATATATGCTAATTTTATAATAAATTAATTACAATATATTATATAACAATATAATGAGAATTTTGAAGTGGAAAAATGAATGATAATGAAATAAATTTTTGGCTAGACTTATTCGAAGATATGACAAATAAAGTGGAAGATGCAATAAATACTGCCAGAAACGATCCCCAAATAAGAACAATAACAAAGATAGGAGCAGATGGAACACCAACCCATAAAATTGATGAATATGCTGAAGATATGGCTATTGATATTCTTAAAAAGAGTGGAAAATCATTGATTGTTATTAGTGAAGAAAGTGGAACTATTAAAATAGGTGATAATCCAGAAGCAATTATTATAATGGATCCTTTAGATGGTACAAGTAATGCCTTAAAAAACATACCATGTTATGGTATTTCTCTAGCATTAGCTAAAATTAATTCTGGAGAGGATTTAGAAAAAATTACACTGGAAGATATAGAAATAGGTTATGTTAAAAACTTCCCTATTGGTGATGTATACATGGCTGTAAAAGGTCATGGAGCTACAAAAAATGATAAACCAATGAAGATTTCAGAGATTACAAAAGCATCTGAATCAACAGTGAGCACTTATGTTTATAGAGCTAAGAAAAATAGTCTTAGTAAGTTATGTTCATCAGTTAGACGTATGCGTTTAATGGGTGCTATTGCAATAGAATTATGTTATGTTGCCGATGGAACATACGATGTATTCCTAGATATTGGCCAGGTAAGAGTTCTTGATATTGCTGCAGCACAATTAATAATAAAAGAAAATAATGGTATTGTAACCAATGCAAAAACAGGAAATATAAATAATCAATTGAATTTAAAAGAAAAAACATCGATAATAGCAGCAGCAAATGAGAAAATACATGAAGATATTATTAAATTGTTAGAATAAGTTTGTGATTTATATGAGAATTGGAATTATCTCACGTACTGATAAAGAAGAAGCTATAGAACTTGATGATACTATTATAAAATATTTATTTGAAAATAATATTGAAGTTGAATTAGATTCACAACTAACTAAAAAACTTCCACAATACTCAGAAAATAGTGTAGATATTACAAAGATGAATGCTGATATTGTATTATGTGTTGGTGGTGATGGAACAGTCCTACATGCTCAACGTTATCTATCTCCAAAGAAAATACCAATACTTAGTATTAATATGGGAACTGTGGGTTTTTTAACTGAAGTTGATCCTGAGGACATATTTGAATGTCTTGATAAATTATTAAGTTATGATTTCTTTATAGAAGAAAGATTACAATTAGATGTTCTAATTGATTCACAATGGCATACTGTTTTAAATGAATTGGTGTTAATGACAAGTCAACCTGCTAAAATGTTAGATTTACGTGTTTCTGTGGATGAAGAAATTGTAGATGAAGTTCGTGCTGATGGCTTAATTATATCCACACCCAGTGGATCTACTGCTTATGCTATGTCTGCGGGAGGACCAATTGTTGATCCTAGGGTTGATGCAGCAATTATCATACCAATATGTCCATTTAAATTAAATACTAGGCCAAAAATAGTTCCAGCAGATAGTATCATCACAGTTAAATTCTTAAAAGAAGGTAAAAAAGGAGTTGCTGTTCTTGATGGTATTGTAAATAAGGAATTTGACTATTTAGGAGAAATTAAACTTAAAAAATCCGAAAATTCAGCATATTTTGTTAGATTTAAAAAGAATTTCTATAATAGTGTAAATAATAAATTAATTGTAGGTTAACTACAATTTTCTCTTTTTTAGGTGTTGATATGAAAAACATATTAATTAGTGATGCTAATCATGGTGGACTTACACTTCTTGAAGAATATTCAAAATACACCAAGAATAATTTATTTTTCTATGATACATACAACAAACTTAATTTAGATATGAAAGAATTTTATAAAAAAAAATATAATGTTGAGTTTCTTTCATTAGATGATATTAGGAAAAATGAGGATAAATATATTACAATTAGTCCCATACATATGAAACCATTATTTAGGTGTGATTATACTCATCATGAATTTACAGGATATTTAATTAAAAAACATGAAGAATGTTATGGATGGAATTTTAAGATTATAGAAATTACTGGTGTTAAGGGAAAAACTACAACTGCAAACTTAATAATGGAAGTTTTAAAAAATAAAAATCTTCTTGTTTTAACAAGCCATAATCTTCTATATAAAAGTTGTGAAAGGGAGATTGTTTTGGATAAAACACTGAGTATCACACCAGCCAGTATAATTCATGCCCTTAATAGAGCAAAAGATATGAATTTACTCAGTAGTATTGATTACTGTATTTTTGAAGTATCTCTTGGTATAACAACAAATACAGACATTGGTATTCTAACAAATATATTAGAGGATTATCCAATTGCAGATAATAGCCAAAGTGCATCTAGTGCAAAAAAATCAGTTTTTAAATCAAAAAAGGTTATTTGTGATAGAACTACCCTTAAGAAGTACTACCCACACATGGACAAAAATATTATAACTGTTAGTTTAGATGATAAAACTGCAGACATCTATACAACAGAGATTGATTATAATATTAAGAGTACTTCAATTAGAATAAAATACTGTGACTATGAATTTAGAGTGAATTGTTTTGCCCTATGTGATTTTTATATAAATAACATACTATATGCTGTGTGTGTTGGTTTGTTGTTGGATATTCCAATAAAAACAATTACCTCAAATATAAAGGATACTCTACCAATAGAAGGTAGAGGATCAATTAAATATATTGAAGATAAAATAGTTCTTGAAGATATTAATCCAGGACTTAACACCACATCCATATCAAAATGTATTTCAAATCTAGAGAGATATTCAAATAATTATGTGTTGATTGTTGGTGGAGATTATGGTATAACTTGTGAGGAAATAGATGAAGAGAAGTTATCTAAATACATATCCACCATAGATTCACCTATTGTTTTAACAGGAGATGTTGGATATAATCTATTAAAAAAATTAGATAAAGACTATGAATTCTATCATGAACTCACTGATGCTTTTAATTATTTACTTAAAAAGGATTATGATGTTATTCAAATAATTTACAGAAGTGAGTATGCTAGAAATATTACATATCTTCCAAATTAAATATAAATTGAAACTAATTAAAATTATTTGTAAGAGTATAAAAAGAAGAAGTAACTTATTGAGTAATATATTTATTTAAATCAAAGACATGGTAAAAATATATTAAAT
>NZ_MAIF01000131.1:0-25743 GCF_001729395.1 Methanosphaera sp. A6
TATTACCATGAATCCTATAGTTTCATGTCTTAATAATGTAATTAATGAGTCTTCTTCCATTACATTTAATGGTAATAATGTTAATGGTTGACGTGTTGTATTTAAAGTTAATGGTAAAACATTAAAAGATGCAGATGGAAACATACAATATGTTAAAGTAGTTGATGGTAAAGCTGTAATTGAAAATGTTATAGTGAATTCTAACTGGTTAAGACAAAACCCTACTATAACCACAGTTTATAGTGGTAATGGTATTATACTTGGTTCTACCTATACTGATGTTATGAATATTACTAAGGCAAAAGCACATATTGAATTAGAACCACAGACAGCAGAAGAAAAATCACAAATAACAATAACAGCAAAAATTACAAATGAAATAATCAATGAAAATTCTCAAACAAACAACAAGGTAACTGGTGGACGAGTAATTTTTAAAATTAATGGTAGAACTTTAAAAGATAGTAATAATAATGTAATTTATGCAACAGTAGAAAATGGTGTGGCTTCAATAACATATACCCTACCTTCAACATTAAAATCCAAGGAATATACTTTATCATGTGTATATGGACATAAATTATATGAAAGAAGTGAAGGAAACACAACACTTACTATTGTAAAATCATGAGGAGTTTTTTTACTCTTCATTCATTTTTTTTGTTTCTTTAAAAAATAAAATAGAATAAGATTTGAGAATAAAGGTAAGAATAATCCAATTAAAGTCCTCTTTTTCTATTATAATAATAGCTTTGTAAAAAAAGGCTAATATTCATAACATAATTTTTGAAATTTTAATTACTATAAAATCAGATTATAGTCTCCTTAATAGATCATTGTTGGCTTAACTATTGTAATGCTATTTTTGTTTTCTGCTGTATTTAGTACTAGTTTTATTATTAATACGTATAGAAATCTGTCTTTTATGAATGATTCTGGTGTATGTTTGTGTATTTTATGCATATTGAATTCTTGTTTACATACTTTGAAAAAATATTCAATATAACCTCTTATTGGTTTATATTTTTTCCATTCTTTTAGTTTTTAATAATAATGTTATTGCTAATTTTATTTCTCTTCTTATTTTCAGATTTTCTTTTTTATTTTTAAAATAGCCAAGTGGACATATTATTGGATTTAAAAGCTTATTTTTATTGTAATTTTCGTGTGGAAATATTAAAGGAATGATTCTATATTCAATTATACCTATCCTGTAGTTTTCATAACTAAAATATCCTTTATCAAAGAGTAATATATCTAATAGATGTATTATTCTAGATTGTTTTATATTTTCCTGTATTTTTGTATACTTTTGTGTTATGTGGTACTTCGTTATGGATTAAAATAAGAGTAGGAGTTAATGAGTTTTTCCATGACTATTGTAACTTTATAATCAATGTAATGACCTTTGGATGAAGAATATGACTATTTTAGATTCATTTTTGAGAGATATTTTTTGGTATAATGTTTTCTCATAATTATTATAATGAAATTAAATCAAAGAAGCATATAATATTTATTCAGTAAAAACATGATTTATAAAAAAATAAAATATTTAAAATAATAGTATAATAATGTTAAATACTGTATATTTTTAATCTATTTTCAAAACAAAACAATAAATATTTAAAAACATATGATAAACATACTATTATAAACTAAAAATATGTTTTAAAAATAATTACTAGAGGAGGTTGTAAAGGAAATGTTAGATTTATTATATGAAAAAACCATAACAAAAAAAAAGCATGTGAAGCATTTTTTCAAGGATATTAAAAGTAACATAGATTATAAGCAAGTAGAAAAATCATTTACAAAATATGAATTTAGTAAAGAAAAACAAGATAAAATTCTAGCTGCTGTAGATGGTAGTTTTAATAAGAAAAAATACATGGCCTGTTTTGTGTATGCAATTAGTAGTCAGACCATAATTTCAAAACCTGGAGAAAAAATTATCAAAGAATCAAGTGCTGGTGATATAACTACAAAGACGCATAGTAATGTAAAATCTATTGATAGTATTTTATCAATGTATATGAACATTCTTGAATTAAAAAGTACTCTTGATACACTTGAGAGATATCCTGAAATTGATTATATGCTAATGGATGGTAGTATTAGAGGAACCTTGATGCATTTTCCAACATATACTATTGATTCATACATAACTAACAAATTAAAACCTGTGGCTAAAAAGATTGAAAGTAAATTAAAAGAGGGTAATTTTCCATTAGAAGTATGTGCTGTTTCTAATAGAGATGAAATTTTATCTTATTTAAAAAAGGATATGAATAAATATAACTTAGAAATAGAATATGATGAGGATACAACACTTCGCTATATTGAAAGTTTAGAGCAATTAACATGTATTAAAGTTCTACTTGAGAATTTTAAAGAGAAATTGGTATGTGTTTCTAAAACAAGTGGTACAAATTCCCTTTATAAAAATAACATACCTGATGCTGCAGTAATAGAATATACTATTAATGAATCTGGTTATACTAATCCAGATACATCTGAACATAACAGCCTACTTAGAAAAATAAATGGTGAAATTAAGAAAATCAACTATCCCTTATATAATGATGAATTAAAATCATATAATTACACGTTGTTTTTTACTAAATTAACTAAAGAGGGTAATGTTTTAAAAATAGAGTTACCTCAACCTAACTTAGATAGAAAAAAAATAGAAGGAATTCTTGAGGATTTATATAGTGCTAGTATTAATGGATATCCCTATATTCTTAAAAAAGCCCATGATGAAGTTGTAATCAAAGAAAAAAACATGAAACATATCATAGAATACATGGATATCTTTGAAAAAACAGGACGTGACATGTTATAAGTAATAACTTTTAACTAATAGGAAGATGATGAATATGGAAAATAATGAAAAAAATAATATAATTGGATATTGTACTGGTGAAACAAGCATGATGAAGGTATCTTTTGTATCTAAAAAACCAATAACAGTTGGTGAATATGTATACTTAGAATATAACAATCAAATAATTATTGGAATGATAGAATCACTATTTAGAGGAACTAAATCATTAGATGAAGAAATTCTAAATCCAGATGCAATAGAAAAAATACTTACAATAAATGGAGATATTGATGAATACATACGTGGAAATATAACAATACTTGGTGATGAAGATAATCTTGAAATACCAAAAACACCAGCAAAACCAGGAACAGAAGTTAAAAAAGCAGGTAAAGAAATACTAAAAAAAGTATTTGAAAAGGAAAATGCTATTAGAATTGGAACACTTGTATCAGAACCAGAAGTTCCTCTAAAACTTGATGTTAATAAAATGGTATCAAGACACCTTGCAATTCTTGCAATGACTGGAGCAGGTAAATCCAATGCAACATCAATTATTATTGACAGATTACTTGAAGTAAATGGTTCCATACTTATATTTGATATGCATGGAGAATATGAAAAAACAAAGTTTACAAATGGAGAAAGTCATATTATAGAACCTCTTATCAACCCAAGGGACTTATCAATTCATGAATATAAAAAATTATCAAAAATTGGTGAAAATGCAACAAATCAAGAAAGATATCTAAGAGAAGCATATGATTTCGCTGATGAAAAGATAAAAGAGGGCGAATGTACAGATTTTATTACAACTATGAGACATGAGATAAAAAACTTAATTGAGGATGCTGAATCTGATGATAGTAACATGAAAAAATATATTGATGCAATGTATCAGGTGGATTTTAAATTAGATGATCTTAGAAAAAAATATGGAAAAATATTAGAATCTACAGATGTATGTGATATAGTATCGAATATTGAACCTGGAAAGGTAAATATCATTAATTTAAGTAGTGTGGATGAAATTGGAACAGACATCATAGTACATCATACCCTAAAAAATGTATTAAATAGACGAAAACTGGTTTTAAATGGAAAAGAAGAAAAAAAATCCAAAAGATTAGATTTTCCCCTATTTTGTATAATAGAAGAAGCACACATGCTAGTTTCACAAAAACTACCTACTAAATCAAAGAGTATTATTGGACAAATTGCAAGGGAAGGTCGTAAATTTGGTGTAGGATTATGTCTTATAAGTCAAAGTCCAAAATCATTAGATGTTGATGCTCTCTCACAAATAAATAACAGGATAATTCTAAGACTTGTGGAACCTGGAGACCAAAAGCATGTGCAAAAAAGTAGTGAAAATTTAAGTGAAGATCTACTAAAACAACTTCCTTCATTAAATATTGGGGAAGCTATTGTTTTAGGACAAATGACTAAGATTCCAACAATGGTAAAAATAGATAAATTTGAGGGTAAAACTGTTGGTGAAGACCTAGATATATTATCATTATGGAAGAAAAGTAAAGAAGAAAAAGAAGAAAAAATTAAAAGAGATTTAGCTCAAATGGATGAATTCCTTTAAAAAAATAGATGAATATGACAATTAAAATAGCACACATGGCAGATACACATTTAGGTTACAAACAATACGGCTTAAATGAACGAGAAAATGATTTTTATAAAACATTTGAAAAAATTATTGATGATATAATTAGTAAAGATGTGGATTATGTTCTACATGCAGGAGATTTATTTGAACATCCAAAACCTCCAATTAAAGCATTACTTGTTGCCCAAAAAGGATTTGAGAAGTTATTAGAAAATAATATTCCCATATTTGTTATTGCAGGAAATCATGATTCTATACAAAGAAAAAACACATCCATTCCCCAGGAATTATATAAAAATGAAAACTTCCATATTATTAATCATAAAAATTATAATTTCACATTAGATGAGGATATATTTTTAGTAGGACTTGAATACTTTAATAGAAGTTATGAGGGAGTAGAACCTTTTCTTAAAAATACATTAGATGAAGCTAAAAAACATAGAATAAAGTTATTGATGTTACATGGTTCTGTTAGTAAATATTTTGATTTTGAACCAGAATTTGAATTAAAAACTATTCCTGAAGGATATGATTACTATGCAATGGGACATCTACATGGACGTATAAATGATAAATTTAAGGGTGGAATATTATCATATCCAGGGTCTACTGAAATTAGAACTAAATCTGAGATACCGAATTACCAAAAAAATGGTAAAGGATACAATCTTGTTACAATAGGTGATGATAATAAAATAGATGTTGAATTTATTAACATACCACTTGAGAGGAAATTTATTATTAAAAGTATAGAATATCCTAAGTTAGATGAAACACTCAATAAATTAAGTGAAAAATTAGAAAGTATGGATAGTTCTAAAAAACCAGTAGTTTATTTAACTATTAAAAATGGTAACTTTGAAAGAAGTGAAGTTGCACAACAAATCTATGATAAATTAGAAGAAAAAGTTCTAACTCTCAGAATAAAATATGAACCTACCCAAGTAATAGAAAACCTACCTGAAACTATTGATAAAGAGAATATAACACCAGAAAATATTATAAAAGAAAAAATAGAAGACCAATTTAATGAAGATGTTGCATCACTAGCAGTAGAATTATATAAAAACTTATCTGAAAAAAATATTCCAGAAGCTCAAAATGTTGCTGATAAATATTATAATAAATTCTATAATAACATAGGAGAAGAACATGATAATAAATAACATAGAATTAACAAATTTTAAGTCACATAAATCCACAAAAATAGAATTTAAGAAGGGAATTTCATTAATACTCGGAGAAAATGGTGCTGGAAAATCAAGTATTCTTGAAGCAATAAGTTATGCTTTTTTCAAACAAGTAAATGGTAAACTTGAAGAAAATATTCGTAAACCTCAAAATAGAAAAGATATTGTAGATAAAATGGAGGTGTGTGTTCAATTTCAACATAATGGTCGTCTATATAAGATAGCTCGTGGAAGAAACAAGAGTAAGAGTGTTGCTAAATTAGAATTATTAGATAAAAATGGAATACATCTCCTAAGTAAAGGAGATAGAAATGTTACAAATGATATTGAAAGTATTCTAGAAATGGATTCAAAATCATTCTTAAATGCAATCTATATAAGACAAGGGGAAATAACAAACTTAATTGAAAAAACTGCTGCAGAGAGAAAGGAACTTATTACAAAACTATTGAATATTGATTCATTAGAAGTAGCATGGGATGAAATAAAAAATATTATAAATATTTATGAAACACAAAAAAATGTTAATGAAGGAAAACTTGCTAATATCAATGAAATAAGAGAAAAAAATACTGAATTACTTCAAAATATTAGTGAAAAAGAAAGACAAATCAAAGAATATGAAACTGAAATTAACACAAAAAAATCCCAGTTAACCATTATTGAGGAAGATATTAAAAAAGAGGATATTATCAAGAACAAACATGAAAAATTAACTAATGATTATCAATTTAAGAAAGAAGAATCAAATCATTTGGAAGACCTTGAAAATAAATACACATATGAACTTAATGAAATTAACAAAAACAAAGAAAAAATAAGAATATTAGAAAAAGAAATTAGTCCACTTAATAAATTAAGAGAAATAAAAGATCTTAAAACAAAAATAAATTCTTATAAGAAAGATTCATTGAATAAAGAAAATATTATTCGTGAAATAAATGAAAATAAAGGAATTATTATAGATAATAAAGAAAATTATGAGAAATATATTCAGTTAAAGAAAGAAAAAGAGGATATTTCCAAAGAATTAGAGAAATTAACAGAAAAAAAATTGAAAGAAATGGAAGTTGAAAGTGAAATAAAACACTTAACAGACCAAGTTAATATATTATATTATAAAATCAATCAAATTTCAGAGAAAGCCCGTAAACTATTTAAAAAGAATATTAATAATCCTATAGATATTCAAAAAATTACTATTAGAGAAAAAACAAAAACTGGAGAATTAATAAAAATATTAGAAAAGAAGATTCTTAAGAAAAAAAAAGAAATCAGTGTCTGTGAAACTGAACTTAATAGTACTAAAAAATCCCTCGAAGATCTTGAAAAAACTGAGGATATTTGTCCAATTTGTCAATCAGAAATTAGTCATGATAAACATGCAGAACTTTCTGATAAATATAAAAATACTATTGTGACTTATGAATTAAGAATAGAAGAACTTAGCAAAGCAAATAACAATCAGGAAATAGAACTTCAAGAATTAAAGGAATATGAACAAAATATAAATGATATTAATATTCAAAAATTAAAAGAAGAACATGCTGAATATACACAACTTTGTGATACCATACATGAGAAAAAGAAATTAAAACCTATTATTGAAGAAACAAAAGCTAAGATAGAAGAAATTAAAAATAAAGAAAATGATTGTAATCAGTCAATTGAATCTCTTGAAGAAGATTATAATAAATATAACTTTGCAAAAATTAGATTAAATCAACTGCCACAAGTAGATGAAGCTAATAAAGAAAAAGAGATTATTGATAATAAAATCAGTGAAAATACCCTGAAAATTAAGAAAATTTCACAAACAGTACGTATTGGTGATGATATTGAAAGAAAAATAAAATATCTTGAAAAAAAACAGAATGACTATAATCAATTAATTGGTACTGTTTTAAATGAAGAGAAAATAATTCAGGAAAAAGAAGAAACTACAACTAAAATACATAAAGTTAAATTGGAACTTTCAAATATTAAAAGTCAAATTAATGAATTATCATTTGACTATGAAAAATATGAAAAAATAAATAATAAATACACACTATGTCAAGAAAATATTGAAAGTATTAGTAGAAATTATATTGTCAAAAAAACAGAACTTAAAAAAGACAAACAACAACAAGAAAAATATGTTGAAGAAATAAAAAATCTTAAAGAAATAGAAAAACAACAAGTTCATATTGGAGATTATATTCAACTACTAAATGAGATTAGAAGTACATATAGTAAAGATGGAGTTCAAAAAGATCTAAGAAATATAGTACGTCCAGAAATTGAAAAAAATACCATGGATATATTTAGTGAATTTGGATTTGATTATTCAGCTATAAATCTAGATGAAGACTATAATTTAATAGTACAAACAAGACAAGAACAAATAGATTTAAATATGCTTAGTGGTGGAGAAAAAATAGTTATTGCACTGGCATTAAGACTTGGAATTGCAAAGGCCATATCTAAAAATAAGATGGAATTACTAGTTTTAGATGAACCTACAATTCATCTGGATAGTGAACGTAGAACAGAATTAATTGATATTATTCGTAAAATTAATGTTGTTCCTCAAATGATTGTTGTTAGTCATGATGAAGAAATGGAAGCATTATCTACAAATATTATAAAAATCTCAAAAAATAATGGAATATCAACATGTAACAGTTAAGAAAATATTTTTCTTAATTTAGATATTTCATATAATATCTCTTTTTAAAAATAGAATTTTAATAAAAAAAGTAATAGATTTGTTTCAAAAAAATGAAACAAATATGGTAAAAGTAATAAATACCCTTTATTTATCATTTATCCCTTACCATATTCTCATACCTTACTAAAAAAAGAAGGAGAATACGAAACAACTTACATTATGTCGTATTTTTGAAGTAATAAGAATTCATCTGTGGTTAATTTTTTACCATCTTTGAATTTTTGGAAGATTTCTTCAGCTTCTTCTTTTTCTTTTAAGTCATTATCAGCTTTATCTTCAGATTTTCTTCCTCTAGATTGAGATTTAGCTTGATCCATGAATTTGTTAACTTTTCTAATTTCAGATAATTTTGCTTTAACTTCTTCATGTTTTGCTGTTGCTGCATTTCTAGAGTTAATGAAATCTTGGTGTTTACCATCAGCTTCTTCTCTTATACCATCGATTTTGTTGAAGTATTCTATCATTTCTTCGTGAACTGCTTGTGCTTTATCAGATAATTCTACTACTTTTTGGTGGTATAATTCTGATTTTTCTTTTAGTTGTGTTGCAGTTTTTTCTTCTTCTTCATCACTTTGGATTTTCTTAAGCTGTTTGGTTAGGTCTGATACTCTTTTTACGAGTTCATTTTCTTTTCTAATATCTAATACTTTTGTTTGTATTGTTTTATCGATTTTATTGATTTCAGCTTGTATATTTGAAATTTCTTTTTTACCAGAATTCCATTCTACTTTTTTAAGTTCTTCATTACATTGGTTTCTGAGTTCTTTGTTTTCATGAACTTCTTTGTTGATTTCATCTCTGGTATTTCTTTTATCTAAAGCAATTTTTAAAGTGTCTTTGAGTTTTTGGTTAAGTTCATCTCTTTCTTTTCTGAATGCTTTAGTTTCTTCATTCATTTTATCTCTTACATTTTTAAGATCTGTAAGCTCAGATTCTAATGTTCTTTTACATTGAAGTAATTGTTGGAAGTTGAGTATTGAATAATCAATTGTTTCTTCTTCAGCTTCATCATTTTCTACTACTTCTTCTTCATTTACTTCTTCTGTTTCTTTTACTTCTTCTTCAGTAGTGATTGTTTCTGGTTCTTGTGTTGTTTCTTCTACTACTTCTTCTTTAGTAATTTTTTCTTCATCTGCCATTATATCAAGTACCTTCCTTAGGTCTTTTTCATTAATTTGAACATCAGCGTTTTCTTTTAAAATTGGTTTTGCATTGTATGCTATTCCTATTTTAGCATTTTTTATCATTTCAAGATCATTTGCCCCATCACCAATAGTAGCACATTCATCTAAAGTTATGCCTATTTCATCAACTAATTGTCTTAGAACATCAACTTTATTCTGTGTTATAAGAGGCCCAGATACTTCTCCAGTGAGTTTACCATCGTCAACTTCAAGTGTATTATAAAATGCATAATCTGCATTTATTAATTCTTTAACTTTTAAAGCTATGACATCAAAACTACCAGTGATTATTGCAATTTTATATCCTTGTTTTTTAAGTTCTGTAGCTGTTTCTACAGCTCCAGGATTTAAGGATATTTTATCCATAGCTTCATCAATATCAGATGTGCTTATACCTTCTAGTTTTTTTACTCTTTGCCGTATTGATGTTTCAAAAGGAATTTTTCCTTGCATTGCTTGTAGTGTTATGTCACTTATTTCTTCTTCAATACCTTTTATTTTTGCTATTTCATCTATTGTTTCTGTGTCTATTAAGACATTATCTAGATCAAATACTACCAATTTAATCAAAAGATCACCGATATTTTTAATAAAATAACCAAGAATGATTATGTCGTTCAAGAATTTTTTTATTCTCAGTTAATATATTTATTCTTTATAATAATTCTATTTTGCCCTTTTTTTCATTCTGGAATTTTATTAATGTTAAGGGAGTTTAGGAGTGGTGGTTATTATTTGGAGTATAAATAAATTATCTCATTTAATATTGGATTCATTTATAGTAAATTTACTCTTCAATTAAATATAATTCAATTAAGCGTTCTTTAGTTTTTTGAACACCCAATAATGCTTGATCTGCTGTTTTTGCTCCAGTACATACTACTTTACCTGAACCAAATAATAACAGTACAACTTTTGGATCTGAAAGTCTGTATACTAAACCAGGGAATTGTTCTGGTTCATATTCAGTATTTTCTAAATCTAATGCTACTGCTTCTAGATTTAGAACTTTACCTAAGTTTGCTGATGCAACTATATTTTGAATTTTAATTTCAAATTCTTCAGGTATTTCTGTATCCAATTCTCGAATTTTATCAACTGTCATGTGAATTGCTTTTATTGAATCTTCTATGCACTTTGCCCCAGTACATACTAATTTACCAGAACCAAATATTAAAGCTGCAGTTTTAGGGTCTTTAAGTTTAAATACCAATCCAGGGAATTGTTCTAAGTTGTATTCAACATTTTCTAAAGCTGGTGCAATTTTTGGTAATTCTAATGATTTACCTAATGTTGCTGATGCTACAATGTTTTCAACTTTTATTTCTACATCTGACATTATTTCTCCTCCATTTTATAGTGATAAAAAAAATTTAGCATTAATCTAAATAATTAAATAAAGAAAGATTAGTCTACTTTGACTTACTCCCCAACCTGTAGAAGTCTGAGATTTTCAGGTAATAAACTACTAATGTAGTTTAGATTAATTGAGCTATCTCCCAAAGTCCATGGATTTATTTTTAACAATAATCCACTTTTTCAGGCCTTGATTATTTTTTAAATCACATTGAGTGTTACAAATGATTTATTCTAAGTAATTATTTCTTTTGTCTAATTCATTCATGACCTATTGGAAACTAGAGTATTCTTAGATTAGAAAGATAAATATGTAATTATCAACAATAACATAAATATTTATATAAAAATTATTTCTTAGAATTATAATCCATTTTTTGGGGTTTAAGAAACTATTCAACAATCACTCTTCTAAATTTTTTTATTAGTACCAATATTTAAAAAAATACTAAATAACATATTATGTATTTATATATGTTTCCTTTTAGTTTATAAATATACCTATTAAAATCTATAAAAAAAATAAAAAAGATAATATCATAAAGTAATAATTATAGTGATAGTATGATTGAAGTAGAAATGAAAGCTAAAATAAATAATAATAAAGAAGCTTTTGAAAAAATTAAAGAAATTGGTGGAGAATACTCCCATACCGAAAAACAACATGACATATATTTTAATGCTCCAAATAAGGATTATAAAGAAACTGATGAAGCTTTACGTATAAGAGAAATCCCTCGTGATGATGACTTTGAACGTATATTAACATATAAAGGACCAAAACTAGATTCAAAAAGTAAAACTAGAAAAGAAGTAGAAGTTAATATAGATGATACTGATAATATGGTTGAAATTCTTAAAAGTCTTGGATTTAAACCATCCGCAGTTGTAAATAAAATAAGAAGAATATTCAACTATGATAAATACACAATCACTATTGATAAATTAAATAGACTTGGATATTATATGGAAATTGAATATGTTGCAAATAAGGATGAAGATATTGAAGAAATTAGAAATAACATTATAAAAGTATTTGAAAAACTAGAAATAACTTCAGGCTTTGAACGTACATCATATCTAGAATTACTTGAACAAAAAGAATAAAAAATATTAATAAAAAAATAAATATAAGACTATATAACTTAGATAAATAAATAAAGTAAATGTTTTTTTTGAATACTAAAATAAATAATCTTTAGTAATAAATACCAAAATCCCAAATTATGGATATTTATAGATAAAAAGGGGGAGATTATATCACCGACAGATTTGTTAGTATATATAATAAAGAAATAGACTATAATTTACCTGATAAAATAAATATATATGATACTACACTAAGAGATGGTGAACAAACACCAGGAGTATGTTTTTCACTTGAAGAAAAACTTGAAATAGCACATAAATTAGATGAACTTGGAATACCACAAATAGAAGCAGGTTTTCCAATAGTTTCAGAAAATGAAAAACAAACAGTAAAAACAATTGCTAATGAAGGACTAGATGCTCAAATAATCTGTTTAACAAGAACTAAAAAGGAAGACATTGATGCGGCATTAGATGCTGATGTAGATGGAATAATAACATTTATGGGATTATCAGACCTACATCTAGAAGTTAAAATAAACAAACCACGAGATGTAGTAAATCAAATATGTATGGATGCAATAGATTATGGTAAGGATCATGGACTATTTGTAGCATTCTCTGCTGAAGATGCAACAAGAACAGAACTTCCAAAACTTCTTGATGTATATAAACAAGCACAAGATCATGGAGCAGACAGAATTCATATAGCAGATACAACAGGTTCAATAAATCCATATGCAACACAGTACTTAGTAAAAAATATTAAAAAAGAAATAGATACAGAAATAGCACTACACTGTCATAATGACTTTGGATTTGCAGTTGCAAATTCCATTGCAGGATTATTTGAAGGCGCAACTGCAATATCTACAACAGTAAATGGTATAGGTGAAAGAGCAGGAAATGCCTCTCTAGAAGAATTAATAATGTCATTAAAACTATTATATAATAAGGATTTAGGATTTAAAACAGAAGTAATCTATGAACTATCACAACTTGTATCAAAATATAGTAAAATTCCAATATCAGATAGTAAAGCTATAGTTGGAAACAATGTATTTAGACATGAATCAGGAATACATGTAGATGCAATAGTAAAAAATCCATTAGCATATGAACCATTCATTCCAGAAATGATTGGAACAAAAAGACAAATAGTTCTAGGAAAACATTCAGGTAAATCAGCAGTAATAGAAAAATTAGACACATTAAATATAAAAGTAGATGACACACAATTATCACAAATAGTTTCCCTAGTAAAACAAGAACGTGAAAGAGGAGAAGAAATAACAAATAATAAATTCGATGAAATACTAGAAAAAGTTAATATTAAAAGATGAGGATTAATAATGAATATAAGTGAAAAAATACTTGCAAAAGCATCAAATAAGGAAGAAGTAAGTCCTGGAGATACAATTACTGCAAATATAGATGTTGCAATGAGTCATGATGGAACAAGTCCTCCTACAATAAAAGTATTTGAAAAAATAGCTGATAAAGTATGGGATCCAGAAAAAATAGTTCTTGTATTCGATCATGTGATTCCTGCAAACACAATCGGATCTGCTGAATTTCAACAGGTAGTAAGAGAATTTGGTAAAAAACAAAAGATTCCAAACATGTATATTCAAGGAGAAGGAGTTTGTCATGAAGTACTTCCAGACTATGGTCATGTAAAACCTTCAACAGTAATAGTTGGAGCAGATTCACATACATGTACATATGGTGCTTTTGGTGCATTCTCAACAGGACTTGGAGCTACAGATCTTGCAATGGTATATGCAACTGGACAAACATGGTTTAATGTTCCAGAATCCTTAAAAATAAATGTTAATGGTACATTAAATGAAAATGTATACTCTAAAGATGTAATTCTAAAAATAATTAAGGAATTAGGTGCCTATGGTGCTACTTATAAAAGTCTTGAATTCCATGGTGATACAATTGATAATATGTCTGTAGCTAGTAGATTAACAATGACAAATATGGCAATTGAATGTGGAGCTAAAAATGGTATAATGGTACCTAATAAACAGACAAAGGAATATCTCTCACAAAGAGGAATAACTGATTATACTATTACTACTGCTAGTAAAGATGCAGAATATGAGAAAATTTATGACTTTGATGTTGATGATCTTCAACCACAAATTGCATGTCCACATAATGTAGATAATGTTGAAGATATAGATAAAGTAGCAGGTACTCATATAGATCAAGCAGTACTTGGTTCATGTACCAATGGACGTTATGAAGATTTACTTCAAGCAGCTGAAGTTATTGAAGGACATAAAATACATGAAGATGTTGAATTACTAGTATTCCCAGCATCAAGACATGTGTATGAAAAAGCAATAGAAACAGGTGTTATTCAAACATTACTTAAATCAAATGCAATTATATGTAATCCTGGATGTGGACCATGTCTTGGAGCACATATGGGTGTAATGACAGACGATATGACTTGTATTTCCACTACTAATAGAAATTTCCTTGGTAGAATGGGTAGTGCTAAGTCATATGTATATCTATCAAATCCAGCAGTTGTTGCAGCTTCAGCAATAAAAGGTGAAATTACAAATCCAAGTGAGATATAATTTCATTTTTTCCAATTCTTTTTTTGTTATATTAATTAAAAAATAGTATTTTCCAAAAAAAAAACTTATTTTATAAAAAAAATAGATGAAAGATTAGTATTGATTAATCTTTTGTTTCATGTGTTGTAACAGTTCTAAACGTACATCTTCATGTGTTAGAGCCATATCTATTGAACTTTTTAACCATTCCATAGTATTTCCTATATCATAGATTGTACCTTCAAATGTTGTTGCATAAACATCATCTTGTTCATTTATTGCATCTGTTAACTGAATTTCTCCACCAACACCAGCTTCAATAGTTCTTAATTTATCAAAAATATCTGATGTTAATATATATCTACCAGTTATACCAAGATTTGATGGAGCTTCTTCTAATTTAGGTTTTTCAACAAGACTATCTACCTTATATATATTATCACTTAAATGATGACCATCAACAATTCCATATCTTTCAATTTTACTCTCTGGTAATTCTTCAATTGCTATTGTAGAACCACCATATTTTTCATATACATCTAATAATTGTTTTGTACATGGAGTTTGAGAGTAGGTTATTGTATCTCCAAGAAGTACTGCAAATGCATCACCACCTATATGTTTTTCTGCACAAGAAATTGCATCACCTAAACCATTCTGTTTTTTCTGTCTAACATAATATATATCAGCCATGTCTGTAATTTCTTGAACTTCCTGTAAATAATCATATTTTCCCTTTTCATTTAAACTATATTCTAATTCAAATGATCTATCAAAATGGTCTTCAATTGTACGTTTCCCTTTACCTGTTATAATTAGAATATCATCAATTCCAGAATTTACTGCTTCTTCTACAACATACTGTATTGTTGGTTTATTAAATACAGGTAACATTTCTTTTGGCTGAGCTTTTGTTGCTGGTAAAAACCTTGTTCCTAAACCTGCTGCTGGTATTATTGCCTTCATTTTATTTACCTCATAATTTTACTATTGAATTTTCCCCTATTACAAAACTACGTCCTTTAGGATATGTTACTTTATCAGAAATTATCTTGGAATTTTGACCTAAAAGACTGTCAGTTATTCTTTTATCTGATTGTATTACTGATTCACCAATAATAATAGATGAATCAATTTCAGATTCTATTATTTTAGTATTGTTACCTATGGAGGTATATGGGCCAACATACCCCTTAATTTCACAATTGTTTCCAATTATTGCAGGTCCTTTAATTACAGATCCAGATTTAACTACTGTATTTTCACCTATAATTACTCTACCCTTGATTTTAACATTTTCTTCAATAGTTGCTCCACTACTAATATCTTTTTCAATTGTTTCAAGTATTAATTGATTAGCATCAAGAACATCCTCTGGTTTTCCAGTGTCTTTCCACCAACCTTCAACTACAAATGAATCTACATCAAAGCCATCATCAATAAGTCTTTGAATAGCATCAGTTATTTCTAATTCATTTCTCCATGAAGGTTCAATTTTATTAATTGCATCGAATATATTATTTTTAAATAGATATATTCCAACCAATGCAAGATTGTTTTTTGGATGTTTTGGTTTTTCAACTAGATGAATTATTTTACCTTCATCATTTAATTCTGCAACACCAAATTGTCTTGGATCTTCTACTTCTTGTAATAATAATCTTGATGAAAATTCAGATTCATCAAATCCTTCTACAAATTCTTCTATACCTGATTTTAATATATTATCTCCAAGATACATTACAAATGAATCTCCATCAACAAAATCTTTTGCTGTTGCTGCTGCATGTGCAAGTCCTTTTGGTTCTCCCTGCATAATATAGGTAATATTTACTCCAAATTTAGTTCCATCACCTAATGCATCTTTTATTTTATTTGGCATATTTGTACCAAGTATTATTCCAATATCTGTTATTCCTGCATCACGTAAATCTTCTATAGCATATTCTATCACAGGTTTATTTGCTATAGGAATTAATTGTTTTGGTCCTGTATGTGTTAATGGTCTTAATCTTGTTCCATGTCCACCAGATAAAATAACTCCTTTCATCTAAAATTTCTCCTAAAATAGTTAATATAAATAACTAAGTTTTATAATTATACAAGTTATATATAAAATACTTTTTTTATTTTAAAGTTATTATATCTTTTAAAGAGTTAAATTCCATTTTAGTAAAAAAAATATAATACTATAACTATTAAAAAATAATTTAAATAAAATAAAATCTAATATAATATATACTTACAACTAAGACATGTTGTAAAATAAAAATAAAGGAGGTAAAAAATTATATGAAAAAGATATATCTAATGATATTTTGTTTAATAACCATTTTATTATCAGTAACTGCAATATCTGCAACAAATGACACGAAGATACAAACTAATACAGAAAGTACACAAACTCCCCAAATTACAAATGAAAATCCAATCAATAATATGGAAAATAGTAAAGCAGATAATAATAAATTTAATATTGAATCTGCCACATCACCCACAATAAAAACATCCAATACACAACAATATGAATATACAAATACTAAAAACTTAAAAACAGAAAGTAATTCAAAAAATGTTATTAATTTAACACCAACTACATTCAATCAAAGTAGTATTAACGATGCAAAAAATAATTCTGATATATACTTCTCAAAAGGAAAATATTATCTTAATTCCATGATAATAGATAAGAATATTAGAATTATTGGTGAAAATAAAACTAACACAATACTTATAGCAAATTCTACATCAAGTATTTTTACAATAAATAAAAACATAAAAATTTCATTAATAAACATAACATTACAAGATTATAATACAGACTCTAACAACACAGCAATAATAAACAATGGAATATTAGAAATAGATAATTGTAAATTTCAGAATAATACAGGTTTAAATAAATCATTAAAAGGTGGAAGTATCTATAATACTGGAACATTAACTGTTTCTAATTCCGAATTTATGAATAATTATGCTTCATGGGGTGCATCTATCTATAATAACAATGGAACAGTTGTTCTTAATAAATCAGAATTTAGTAAAGAAAGTACCCTTAATGTTGGTGGAAGTACATATAATATTCATGGAATTATGAATATATATGACTGTTTATATCTTGAAAATAATGGTGTAAGTGGTGCTGCTATATATAATGCATTTGGACTATTGAATGTTAATAATTCAAAATTCATAAAAAACAATGCTATATCATTTTATGGTGGAGCAATATATAATACAGGAATTACTAATGTAAATAATTCCCAATTCTTATATAATCATGCTACTTATGATGGTGGTGCTATAACAAATACTAATAACTTCACAGCAACCAATTGTTCCTTTGAAGTAAATACTGCTGGTGGAAGTGGAGGATGTATTGAAAATATTGCATGGACAGAAAATGAAAATGGTAATTTAACACTACTTTATTGTAACTTCACAGAAAATTCTGCAGGAGTTAATGGTGGGGCTATTGTAAATCTTAATACAACACCAGTAGCTGGAAATTATGGTACTGTTACTGCAAGAAATTGTATTTTTGAAGCAAATAGTGCTGGTGAAGTTGGTGGAGCAATATGTAACAATCAATATATTAATCTTGAATATAATGTATTTGTAGACAATGATGCTTCAACATCAAATACTATTTATTCACTAGAATCTACAATAAAATCAGTGGAAAATAATTGGTGGGCATCTAATAATCCTAAATGGGATAGAATTGGAGTTACTCCTAAAACATGGGTTATTATGACATTTACAAACACCACAACATTACTTGAAAGTCTTGATACTAAACTTATTGTTACATTAAATAGTTTAAATAACAATAAAAAATTAGAAGGTACACTTCCACTAAGAAGTGTTGTGTATTTATCTGAAAATTCAACTTTCCAGGAAAACTTCCAGGAAATTAATGCTACAACAACAAATAAATGTAGTCCTGGTATGGGAAATATTAGTGCAAAGATAGATAATCAGAAAATATCACTACAACCAGTATATGCTAACATATCATATATACTAATAAACAATAATCAGACAATAAAAGTAATTTATAATTTACCCAAAACAATAGATGCTAAAAGTATTCTTAAAATCAATGGAAAGACTGCAACAGAGATTTTTAGAATAACAAATGGTAAAAAAGAAGTAATAATGGATATTCCTGGTTATTGGAATAATAAAAATTATATGCTTCGTGTTATTTTAGTAACTAGAACAGGTGAATCACTTATAAAAGATATTAATTTAACAATACCTAAAAGAGATGTAACTACCAATGTATCAATAATAAGTAATAAAACTATTAAAGTTGGAGATACAATTCAAATAGTTGCTCATGTCATGACAGGAAATAAAAATGTTACTGGTGGAAAGGTTGTATTTAAAATAAATGGTAAGACTATTAAAACTAATGTAAAAGTTAAAAATGGTGTAGCTATTATTAATTATACTATTCCCTATTCATTTAATCCTAAAAATTATAATTTAACAGTACAATACTCTGGTAGTGATAATAAAAATGTAGCAAAAACAAGTATTCCACTAGTTGTTTCTAAACAGGATGTTCATCCAGATGTTGTTAAACCTATGCAATTACTAGGTGGCACAACAATTAGTTCAATTATTGGTCTGTTAGATACACATAATAACTATGTGTCTAATGGTAAAGTTTGTTATAAAATAAATAATAAAACAATAAAAACCAATATTTCATTAACTGATGGAGTATTTACATTTGATTATACAACACCAGAAGTACCACCTGGTAAAAAAATACATGAAACTCTTACAATTATAATGGGTGAAAATAAAAAATATAATGCTATGAGAGTAGATATACCTCTTATTATATATTAATCACCCATTTTCTACTCTTTTTTAAAAAAAAATATTAAAAAAGCTATTTTTATACTCAAATATGTGACTCATACAAACTATATTACTATAGATATTTAGAAAATATAAATCAATACTTTCAAAAATTGAGGTAAGTAAATTAAAAAATAAAATAAGTAAACAGGTCTCATTTTTTAGAAGAACATTTACATAGATTTCTTATTGTCTAAGATTATACATTACTAATATAAATGTTATAATTAAATTGAGTAAAAACTTGATATTAGATAATAAACCATGAAAACGAACTTTTAGAATAAAAAAATAATCATTTTTATGAAATAATACAAGGAAATATCAATAATATGATAAATCACATGTTATTCTTTACAAAAAATCTTAAATATACTTTGAAACTATTATAAAAAAAAGAAAAGACTAGGAATACTTAATTAAAAGTATTCTAGTGTGAAATTTTAGTTTTTGATATGTATGAAGGTTTTGATAAACCTCTTAGTAGGGTACTCCATTTAGGAGTAGATCCACCCCAATAATTTCCATTAATGCTATTGTGTGAATTGGATGTTGCAGTAATTGCATTTCCAATATTTGATGCTTTATTGGATATTAAATTTGTTTTAGTTACTGTTAATTTATTTAAGTTTGCAATAGCTCCTCCACCAACTATTTTACCAGTTGCTTTATTTGATAAAAAGTCAGAATCTTTAACAGTTACATTTGCAGATATATATAATGCTCCACCAATAGATACATTCTTAGATGTTGCTGTGTTTGAAGCTAATTCACATTTATCTAGTGTTAAATTACCACTTTCATAGTAGATTGCTCCACCTGATGCTGATGATTGTGTTGCTTCAACATAGTTTTCTGATATTTTTGTATTTTGAACAGTTGCATATGTATGATATGCTTCTATTGCTCCACCTAATGCTGATTTAGATTTAGCACTATTTGATTTCAATACACTGTTATTTAATATCATAGCAGCATATTGTGAATAGATTGCTCCTGCTCCTGCAAAGAGTGTGTCTGTTGCTTTGTTAGATTGTAATATTGTATTGTTAATATACAAACCAGTTCCTAAACTACTTATTGCTCCACCAAGTGCATAGTTACTACCACTTACATGGTTGTTAGTAAATGAAGAGGATAATATTACAATATTTCCAAATGAAGATTTAATTGCTCCACCAAGAATTGTTTTACCTGTAGCTTTATTTCCATTAAATTTACAGTTTTTAATTACCATTTCTCCATCTTTAAAGTAGATTGCTCCACCACCAGTAGAGTTAGATCCTACAGCTTGGTTATTATTAAATTCAACATTATCCATTGAAGTTGTGTTGTTTATTAAACGTACAGCTCCACCTTCTGCATTGATGTTTTTTACAGTGTTGTTAATGAATTTTACAGTAGTTAAATTCATGATACCATTTGAATAAATAGCACCAGCAGATAATAATCCAGTAGCTTTATTGTTTACAAAGTTAACTCCTTTAATAGTTAATTTTCCAATAGACGATATTGCTCCTGCACTATTTTTCTCAATACTGTAACCATTCTTAATTGTTAAGAATTTAATTGTAACGTGTGTAATTGATGATGTTAATTTAAATATTGGTTTATATGTATCTCCACCAGTTATGATAGTTTTAGAAATACTTGAACCAACAATTGTTATTGAATTATTTAATAATATTCCAGATGCTGAATATGTTCCATCTAATAGAGTTACACATCCAAAGGTACTTACATGACCTACAGCATATGCTAATGTTTTGTATGGATGTGCTTTATCACCTAGGTTGTTATCATTACCTTTTGTACTTACATATACATTTTTTAATGATGATATTGTTAAGTTTTGAACAGTAGATGTTGAGTTATAGTATTGGTTAGCAAGTAAAGTTGCTGAGTATTTTAAGCTTAAACCACTGAAATTATTTGGTGGTCTGTAGCTTAAGGAAGCTACTCCTTTTGTAACATTAGCTCTACCAATGAAAGTACCATTTACTTTATATTCTACAACTCCTTTTTCAACATAGTGATTAGTTTCATCTAAAACATTAACTTTTAAAACAACACTTTCTCCAACTTTAACATTGTATGGATTACCAACTACTCTTACAGATAATTGACTTACATTAAGAGTATTTAAGTTGTAACTTGAATAATAGGAATCACTACCTAAATATGTTGCATTTAATCTGTATACACCTTTAGGTATTAATTTTAAAGTATATGTGAAGTTAGCATCACCATTTTTAACTAATGCTTTACCAACTACTGTGTTATTTACTTTAAATTCCACATATCCACCATTAACTCTTTGTTGGTTTTTATCTCTTACAACTGCAGATAGAACTACAGAACTACCTGTTTTTGTTTCAGCAGCTCTTGTTGTTGTAATTGTTCCAATTTTATCCACATTTATTCTTCCACCACTAAAACTTGAAGCATATTTCCAGTAACCAGTATATAATGCTATAATATCGAATTTTGTAGCAACATTAGTTGTTGGTTTAAAGGAATATAATGCATAACCATTTGATACATTGACTGTTTTTAGAACTTTACCATTTAATTTAAATGTTACTTCTCCTTTCCAAACATTGTTGTTATTTTCATCAATAACAGTTGCACTTAATGAAACAGTGTCATTAATTTTAGTATTCACAACTGGAACAACTACTTTTGTTTTAAGTTGATGTAAATATAATGTAGCATTTTTCTTTGCTCCATAAACTCTTTTATTTTCTGTACTAAATACATTGATTATAAAAGATTTAGAGTTAAGTGTTGATGGTAATGTGTAGTTATATACTGCATAACCTGTAGCATTTGTATAACATCTACCAAATGTTTCACCATTTAATTTAAATACAACAAGTGAATTGTTAATTGGTCTGTTTAATTCATCAACAGCTTGTGCTTTAAATGATACCTTAGATCCAGCTTTTGACATAACATTACTTGTATATATTCTTGAATTTAATTTTGTTATTGTTAAATATGATCTTACTGTAGCATTGGTATATTTTGCATTACCACTATATACAGCAGTTAATCTATATTTTCCAGGAACAAATGTTTTATTATAGTAAAATGTTGCTACACCATTAACTACTTTTATTTTATCAGAAATTGTGGTTCCTTTTATTTTAAAAACAACATTTCCTGTTGCATCAGATGCTAATTTTACTTTAATTGGTATTACTTTTAAGTATTTACCAGTAACATTATTTAATTGCATGTTAGGATTTTTACCTGATTCAATATCTAATTCCACTATGGTACTTACAGATTTTTTTAGATATTTTGAATCACCTGAATAAACAAAAGTTAAGTTATATGTTTTTGAATGGAATGATGTTGGAACATGATAGTTATATTTAACCATAGAACCATTGATGTTTATTTTGTTTGAAATTGTTTTACCATTTATTTTAAATACACTATTACCTGTTGCATCTGCAGGAACAATTGCTACAAATGTTGTGTTAGTTCCAGGACGTAGAGGTTGGTTATTTAATCTGATATTTGGATTGATTTTGGTTGTATTATTCTTTGTAGTAGATACTTTAGAATTATCTTCTGTTTCTACCGTGTTATTAGAAGTAGTTGTTGTACTTTTAGATTTTATTGTTTTATCTGTAGATTCTATGTTATTTTCACATTTAATGTTGTTGTTTTTAGATGTGTCAGTTTTAACTGATTTACCCTTAGAGGATACTTCTTTTAAATCATCAGTTACTTTTTTAGTTTCAACATTAGATGATATTTGATCTTGAATATCATGATTTACACTAACAACTGTTGAATTGTCTGTATTACTTGCAGTTACACTGCTTATTGATATTAACATAAATATTACTAATAAAGAAGCTAAAAAAATATGACTTCTTCTAGTACTAATGATTTTACCTCCTTTTAAATAAATAATTTAATTGAAGAATTCAATCTATAATAAATTTAAATATAAAAAAATTAATCATTCTTCATAATAGTTATTTTAGTCAAGCAAATATATATAATATTTGAAATAAAATCTATTAAATTAGAATAATTTATAATATCAATGATATAATTAGATAAAATTAGATAGCTAATAGAAAAATTAAGTTATATTTAATTATTTTAAAAAAAATAGAATAGTATTAATAAGAAGTAATTAATAAATATATCCGTATATAATTTCGAAATAATGTATGAAAAGATTATAATTTACTTGATAAAAATTCATACAATTTTGTTTATATAAATAAAAAAAATAAGGAGGATATAACATGTTAGAACAATTTTGGCAATATGGTATATTGGCTGCTGTTTTAATATTTGGTCTCAAAATTGGACTAGCTTTAGGATTTTCAGGTATTGAAAAGAAAAAAGTTCTTTTAATATTAGTTGGTTATGGCGTAGCTTTAACTATATTTTCATATGTATTAACACCATATACACAACAAGTATATACCTTTGTATACCAATACACATCGGGAATTTTCGCTTGTATTGCAATTGTAATTCTTATTACTGGATTTAAAACAATATATGATTGGAAAGTAACTGGAAAAGATGTTGGTTCAGGTACTTGTATGGCTGTAGTTGCACCATGTCCTTGCTGTTTTGGAGCTATTTTAGCTTCCATCATGTTAGTAGCACCAATAGCTGGAGTTTCATCAATAACATTAGGTGTATTCTCTTCAGTAGCATTAGTGCTTGTTATGGGAATAACTTATTTCTTATCTATGCAAATTGTAAAAAGAATGAAACAACCATACCCTATAGTTTTAGGTAATTTCATGATATTTATAGGATTATACTTTGTTTTATGTCTTATTATATTACCAAACATGGCTTATATAACAACAGGAACATCAATTGAAATACAATCAATAGAAAATGTATCTTTAATGATTGTCAGTGTTTTATGTTTACTTATTGCAGGTGGAATATTTGCTAGAAACAAAAGTTATTTCTTAGAAAAATAAAACAAGAGACAAAGTAGGAGGAAAAGAAATGTCAACAGCCATTCCTGGTGGAGAAATGTTATCAGGAGCATTAAATGTTATTGCACAAAGTTTATTACTTCCAGTAATGATTTTACTTGTAATATTTGTTATATTTGCTATTATAGAATTAGGAGCAATTATTGCAGAATATACTGGGCGTAAGAAAATCACTGCAAAGGATAAAAGTATAATAATAAAAAATATTGCTTCTTGTAAAACACAAGATGAAATCTGTCAAGTACTCAATGACAGTAAATTAAAAAAATATGATAAAGAAATATTAACATCAATAGCAAAACTTGATAAAGAATTATATGATAAACAAACACGTGAAGTTTTAGCTAGAAATCTTCTTGAAGATCAAGAATTTAAAGTTGAAAAATCTCTAGAAAAAGCTGATATTGTAGCAAAAGTAGGATCTGGTTGTGGATTATTAGGTACAATTATTCCAATGGGCCCAGGACTAGCTGCACTAGGAAATGGAGATATGGTTACCTTAACTTCAAATCTAACAGTTGCTTTTAACACAACAACAGCTGGACTAGCTGCAGGTAGTTTATGTTTTGTAATATCAAAAATACGCAGTAGATGGTATGAAGAAGATTTAGCCATGCTATATGATTTATCAGAAACTATTCTTGAGGTGATGTAATGACACTAAAAAGAAGAAGACTATCTAAAAGGAATCATGATATTGATCCTATGTCTTCTGCAGTTAATATGACTGATGTAATGTTAGTTTTAGCTGTGGGCTTTCTAATATTTGCAGTTATGGCAACAGGTGCTCAGAATATTATAAATAGTGACATGTCTCCCCAAGAAAAACAGTCAGCAATGCAAGCTGCACAACAAACAACAGAACTTGATGAAGAAACCACACCATTAGATACCAAACCTGAAGAGATTCAAAGTAGTGGTTCTGGATACCAGGAAAGAGGTAAAGTATACCAAGACCCAAGTACTGGAAAACTAGTTCTGGTTAAATCATCATGAAAAGAAAATACTATTTTTTGGATATGAATAGGACTTTCCTATTCAATATTTTTATATTATAAATAGATGATGAAATATTAAGTGTATATGTTATTTTTAAGAATAAATTTATTTTATAGAGGATTGATTAAAATGAAAGAGAGTAAATTAAGAACTTCAAAGAAAATAAATAGAAATTCTAATTATTTTACTAAAGAAAAACAAATAATAAGTATCATACTAAAATTATTGATAATATTTGTTTTAATTACAATTACAATAAATCTTATTAATTATATAAATATTTTACTAAACTAGAAAAATACTGTAA
>NZ_MAIF01000132.1:0-15097 GCF_001729395.1 Methanosphaera sp. A6
ATCCTATAGGTTCTGGACCTTATAAATTAAAACAATGGGATAAAGGTCAACAAGCAATACTTGAGGTTAATGATAATTATTATGGTAAAAAACCATATTTCACACAATTAACAATACTTTTCCCTGAAGAAGATACAGCTTTTGAACTTGTTAAATCACATCAAGCAGATGTAGTACAAGCACCATTTACAAGCTTAAATCAAACTGTTGATGGATATGAACTAATAAATTATACAAGTCCTCGTGCACAAGGTTTATCACTACCTTATTTAAATAATACTGGACTTACAACAGATAATGGTCATGCTGTAGGTAACAATGTAACAGCAGATAAGGCTATTAGAGAAGCATTGAATATTGGTATTGATAGAACATCAATAATCAATTCAGTATATAAAGGATATGGTAAGGCAGAGTATTCTGGTGTAGATTCACAAGTTTATGCAAATAATGATTCAAAAGTAACTGATAATAATCCTCAGGAAGCTAAAAATATATTAGAACAAGCAGGATGGGTTGATACTAATGGTGATGGTATAAGAGAAAAAGATGGTAAAAATGCATCATTTAAATTATATTATAGTTCTAAGGATCAATCACGTCAATCACTTGCAACTGTAATATCAGAACAAGCAAAACCACTTGGTATTAACATTGAATTAGTTGGAACAGATTGGGATACAATCTATCAAAACATGTATAGTGAAGCTGCATTAATGCAACAATCCTCAGATAATCCATATCGTACAGTATATCAACAATATCATAGTAAGGAAAACTTCACAGAAGATGATTATATGAATCCAAATGCATATAATAGTTCTGAAGTTGATGCTATATTAGAGGAAGCTCTAAGTTCCACAAATCAAAATGAATCAAATAATTTATGGGCTAAAGCAGCATATACAGGAAATGGTGGATTTGGACCAAAAGGTGATGCACCATGGTTATGGGTTGCTGACTATAATTATTGTTATTTTGTAAAAGATGGAATTAATATGGGTAAAGAACCAATGATGGGTCAAGATTATCTTGCTAATATATGTGATTGGACACGTGAAAACACAACTGCATAGTATTTAGTTATTAATTCCCCTCTTTTTCTTTTTTATAAATTTTAAAACATCATATTTTATAACATCTATAATAGGAGATTAATTAAATTGAATACAAAAACAATGAATTTTATAAGAAATAAAACAATTCATTTTATTTTATTAATGATTGCTGTTGCAATATTCAGTTTTGTACTTCTAGAATTATCACCAATAGATCCAGTAAATGCATATTTAAAACAAACTCCAGTATCGGCTGCTCAAAGAGCAGTACTTGAACAGTACTGGGGAGTAAATCAACCATTAACAACAAAGATTACTGGTTGGTTATTAAATTTAGTTCATGGAGATCTTGGTGTTTCATTAATATACCGTATACCTGTAACACAAGTAATTATGGAAAAATTCACAGCATCAATTACATTAATGGCTACATCATGGATAATTAGTGGTGTGTTAGGTTTCGGACTAGGAATACTTGCTGGAAAAAATAAGAATACATGGATTGATAAAGTAATTAAAGTATACTGTTACATACTACAATCAGCACCATCATTTTGGATAGGACTTGTTATATTAATAATATTCTCAGTATATCTAGGATGGTTCCCAATAGGACTGGGAGTACCAATAGGTACAGTTGAATCAAATGTTACAATATGGCAGTGGATTTCAAGAATGACTCTACCTATAATGACATTAAGTCTAGTGGGAGTAGCACCAATAGCATTATATACACGAAATGAACTTGTGGAAGTATTATCCTCAGATTATATATTGTTTGCAAAAGCTAGAGGAGAATCAGGCTGGCCATTAATAGAAAGACAAGCAATAAGAAACATATTACTTCCAGCTCTAACACTACAATTTTTATCATTCAGTGAATTGTTTGGAGGAGCAGTACTTGTAGAACAAGTATTTTCATATCCTGGAATAGTAGGTCAAACAGCAGTAGCTGCAGGACTTCAAAGTGATGTACCACTACTACTTGGAATAGTATTAGTAAGTGCAGTATTTGTATTTGTAGGTAATATGCTTGCAGATATATTATACTACTTTGTTGATCCAAGAATTAAGGAGAATGAATCTATTGAAAAATAAAGACAAAGAAAATAAAATATGGACATTGTATCATGCAAATCTACGTACAAAAACAATAATAATCACCATTATTGCATCATTAATACTTATAACTGTATTTTTATCTAATTTTCTAATAGATTCAAATACTCTAACAACAAACTTCCAATTTATAAATCAAGCACCATCATTTGAACATCCATTTGGAACAGATTGGATGGGAAGAGACATGTTTACAAGAACACTCCTTGGTTTAGGATTAAGTATAGGTGTAGGAGCATTTGCATCAGTAATAAGTACATGTGTTGCTATAATACTAGGATTACTTTCAAGTATAAATAAAATCACAGATGAGTTTGTAGCAGCAATAATTGATTTATTTGGTTCAATACCTCATATACTACTGATAATTCTCGTATCAATATCTTTTGGTGGAGGATTCTATGGGGTAATCATGGGGGTAGGTCTAACACACTGGACACCACTTGCAAGAGTACTAAGAGCAGAAATAAAAAAGATTAAAACAACAGATTATGTGAAATTATCACAACAATTAGGAAAAAGTAAATTATGGGTAGCAAAGGAACATATACTGCCCCTTGTAATATCACAAATTATAGTTGGAGTAATCTTAATGTTTCCACATGCAATTATGCACGAAGCAAGTATATCATTTTTAGGTTTTGGATTATCTCCACATGAACCTGCAATAGGAATAATACTTGCTGAATCAATGAACTATCTTAGTCTAGGTTGTTGGTGGTTAGCATTCTATCCTGGAATATCATTACTAATATTAGTATTATTATTTGATTTAATAGGAGAAAATGTAAATAAACTCTTAAATCCACAAAGTGCACAGAAGTAGGTGATTATAATTGAAATTACTAGAAATTAAAAATCTTTCAATATCATTCACACAATATATTAAAGGATTAGAACAAAGAGAACTGAAAGTAATCTCTGATTTGACAATGGATATACATGATCATGAAATACTAGCAGTACTGGGAGCAAGTGGTTCAGGAAAAAGTCTACTAGCACATGCAATACTAGGAATATTACCAGAAAATGCAAATGTAAGTGGAACAATAAAATACAAACATCAAGAATTAACACCTACATTACAAGAAAAACTAAGAGGTAAAAACATAAGTTTAATACCACAATCAGTAAATTATTTAAATCCATTAATGAAAGTAAAAGAACAGGCAATTGGATATATAGAAGATGAAAATCAGAAAAAACTCATGCTTGAAAAACAAAGAAAAATCTTTGAAAAATATGGACTTTCAGAAAAGGTAGATGAAATGTATCCTTTTCAATTATCTGGAGGTATGGCACGAAAAGTATTAATATCCACAGCATTACTTAATAGTCCTGATACAATTATAGCAGATGAACCAACACCTGGACTAGATGAAGAAGCAGTAAATGAAACAATAAGGGATCTTATAGAACTAAAAAATAATGGAGTAGGTATGCTACTAATAACACATGATATTCTCACTGCAATAAAAGCAAGTGATAAAATAGCAATAATATATCTAGGATATGTAATAGAAATAACAAAAACAGAAAACTTCCTTACAGGTAAAAATCTACTACACCCCTATACAAGGGCATTATATGATGCATTACCAGAAAATGAATTTAAATTAACTCTAGGACATCAACCATCATACACAGAAATTCCAAAGGGATGTCCATATAATGAAAACTGTCCATATAAAACAGAAGAATGTATAAATACTCCTCCAAAACTAGAACAAGTTAATGATACTCAAGTAAGATGTTATCATCCATTAAATTAGGTGTAAATCATGAATACATTAAAAATAGAGAATATATCATTTAAATATAGAGATGATAGAGAATTATTATCTAATATAAACTTTCAATTAAATAATAATGAAGTAGTAGGTTTGTTTGGTGATAGTGGAAGTGGAAAAAGTACATTATGTAAGGTAATGAGTGGATACCTGGAAAATTATAAGGGTAATATAACTTTAAATAACAAGCCTATAGAAGATGGATTTAATCCAGTACAGCTTATATTTCAACATCCTGAAAAGGTGATGAATCCTAGATGGAATATGAAGAAAATTCTTAATGAATCATGGATGCCAGATAAGAAAATATTAGATGACTTTGGAATAAAAAAGGAATGGTTTAAAAGATATCCTTCTGAATTATCTGGGGGTGAACTTCAAAGATTTAGTATTCTAAGATCATTAAATCCTAAGACTAAGTTTATAATTGCTGATGAAATAACAACAATGCTTGACTGTGTAACACAAGTGCAAATATGGACTAGTTTACTTAAAATAGCAAAGGAAAATGAAGTAGGTATACTTGTTGTGAGTCATGACCATAATTTATTAAATAGAATAACTGATAAAATAATTTATTTTAATGATTTAAATGGATAAATATCCTCTTCATACCTCTCCACCTCTTTTTTTATAAGATTTTAGGACTTCAAAAAAAGAATTAAGTGTATATGAAAAATATACAACATACTTACAAAAAGAATTTTATTCTAACTTCTATTTTTGTTTTCAATAACCTGTACCTTTTTTTTAAATAATTTAAAACTTTTGATTTTGAATTAGAAAGATTTAAAAATTTATATTAGCACAGTATTTATATTAATGTTTTGATTAATTTATTGTATCTTTTCTAAACTTTTTTTTACAATAAAATATATAAATTCTATTAATACTATATAACTCTGATGTATAAGTAATTATGATAATTAAAAAATATAGAAAGAAGAAGTTGGTGATTTAATGGAAGATAAAAAACCTTTAAAGTTAGTAATAAAATGTTATGATCCAGTAGAATATGGTACATTATATGGATTTAATCAGAAAATATCTGATAAAATGCTAGAAAAAGCTAGTAAATATATGACAAAATTCACACCTGCACTTTTTAAAAATGTAATGGAAATCCAAGGAGATCCTCATGGTTGGATGTGTACAAAGGAAAATGCTTCAAAAGTAGAAGAAGCTCTAGGTATTACAGAAACATTAGATAAAATAGCTAAAGAAAGATCTCTTCAAAGAGAATATTATGATGAACATAGAAAAGAAAAGGAAGATGCACAACTTAAGATTGAAGCTGCTTTTGCTGATGCTCCTAGACCTCCACAAAAACTTTCAACACTACTTAAAGTAGCAGAAGTTGTATATGATCCAGCAAATAGTTTTAGAGATAATAATCATTATGGTGGAGGACATTTATTTATTGTTACAAAGAGTATGATATGGTATATTATGAATAATGGTAGGGAAGAAAATAATTGGAATATTAATAATATTGAAATTGATGGTGCTGGAGGAGCAATAGGATTTAAATTACCATATTCTGAGAAGTTACATGAATTAATTAAAACATTAACATCATCTAATGAATATAAAATAGATACTTATGAGGAGGAAATTTAATGAATAATAAATCACTACAATTTATTCTTAAATGTATTGATTATGAGGAATTTGGAAAGTTATATGCATTGAATAAGAAGATTAGTGATGAGGATATGGATAGGGTAAAACCATACTTTAAACATTACACTCCAAAGGATTTTACAGATATAATGAATATTGAAGGTAATCCTCATGGATGGATGTGTCAAGAAAAAGATGTAGAATCTGTTGAGGAAATTCTTGGAATAACCCAAACATTAGCTAAACAAGAAAGTGAAAGGGAAGTTCGTAGAAGAGAATTGTCTAAAAAACGTGAAATTAAGGATAATGTAATGAATCAAATAGAAGAGTTATTTAGTAAGGGTCAAAGACCTTCAAAATTTTTGAAAAAGCTCTTGAAAAAGGCTGATATTGTATATGATCCAGGGGATGCATATTATACTGAAAGTAAGTATGGTGAAGGACAACTATTTTTAGTTGATAAAAAATACATATGGTATATTATTAATAATAGTGCTAAAGAGGATGATTATACTCTTAACAATATTAAAACAGAAAGTCATGGAGCTGTAGGTTTTAGATTGTCATATTCTAGTAAGTTACATGATTTAATAAAAATAGTTTCTGAGGAAAATATCTATAAAGGGGCATGATTTTAATAAATGGAGGTATATGTTTTGGTTAATAAAAAGGATATTATTATACGATCAAATGGTGAAGGTAGAATTTTTAAGATAGATCCTAATAATCCAGAAAGTAAATATAGTTTACCTATTAATTCCATACTTAAACAACATTATAAATATATTTTAAATAGTATGAATAAGGAGAATTTAACATTATCTGATGATGAGGAATGTATGATATTTAAGGAAATAGTTCTTATAGATAAGGTTGTAGGTTTTAGTACATATAAAGGTGCTGATGCTAATAATCATAATGCTTTAATTCTTCAGTATATCTATGTAATACCAGAGTATAGGGGAAATAATCTTTTAGTTAAAGATATTATTGATACTATTTCATTAGGTAGTTATGTTTCTATTGAATCACCCACACGTTTCATGGTTGAATCCTTGATTAATGGTGGTTTAGCAAGTATTTTTGGTGATAGATTTGTAATTAGTAAGATTCCATTTGCTGCACCTATTCATAACTTTACTATTAAGGAAAAGGAGTACTTGAAAAAAGAATATAATATTCCAGATCCTACTGGTATTAATAGAGAATCTTCTTTGTATGATTTAAAGTATTGTGCTATTGTATGTCCTGCATTTGATGGAAGTAATACTGCATATAATCCTGAAGATGATACTACTAATTCTCTGGAAGATGGGTATGTTAGTGATATTTTAGGTGTTGATGAAAAGTATTTTGATGTTTCTGAAAATAGAAATGATGGTGAATTATATTCTAATAAGTATTTTAAAAGGGTATCTGGTGTTATTAAGAAGTATAATGATGATATAGATGAATTTTTAAGTTAGGTTCTCTTCTTTTTTTAAAGTTATAATCCATATATTTATATATTTAGGTAAACTTAAATTTATACAAGGAATTGGTTGTCATAATACAATCAACTTTTTTACTAAAAATTGAGTGGTGAAAAAAATGGAAAATACTACCAAAGATGCATTGAAAATCACAATAGAATTAATAGCATTATTTGTAATATTATACTTAATACCTCTATTGTTATTACCTGAATAATAATTACAGCTAGAATTTATTGAAAAATTAAATTTCAATAATCTTCTACTTAAAACTCTCTTTTTCTAAATTTAATTTTAACAAAAATATATCTCTCTATAAACAACAAATATAATAACATAATCCTAGAATTTAAAATAAAATTATTTTCAAAATAGTTATGGTGATACTATTGATAATAAGACAAGAAATAAAAACTGATTATAGAGAAGTGGAAAATCTTGTAAGAGAATCATTTTGGAATATATATAGACCTGGATGTTATGAACATTATATAATTCATAATATGAGATATGCAAAATCTTTCATAAAACAATTAGACTACCTAATAGAAGAAGATAATCATATAATAGCACATATTGTATATGCTAATGGAAAAATTCATTCTAACAATGAATCTAAAACATTACCAATATTAGGTCCAGTAAGTGTTCATCCAAAGTACCAAAAACAAGGTTATGGAAGTAAAATAATAAATTACACACTTAAAAAAGCAGAAGAAATGGGATATCCTGGAATTATCGTTGTGGGAGATGAAAAATACTATTCTAGATTTGGATTTGAAAAAGCATTCAAATACAATATACATTATGAAGGTATGGATAGAAATGATGAAGCACCATTTTTCATGATTAAAGTATTTGATAAAAATAAAATAAATGATTATCAAGGTATTTTCTCAAATCCTGAATCTTATACTGTGGATATTGAATTACTTAATGAATTTGATAAGGCATTTCCACCAAAAATAAAAGAAAAAATAGAAGGACAACTTGAATAAAGAGTGATATAATGAAAATATGTCTATATGGTTCTGCAAGTAACAGTATAAATAAAACATATAAAGAAGTAGGATATGATTTAGGTAAAGAAATAGCAAGTAAGAACCATACATTGGTATTTGGATCTGGAAATCATGGAATGATGGGATCAGTTGCAAAGGGCGTGTATGCTAATCATGGAAAAATAATAGGAATAGCACCAGAATGGATGCATGAATTTGAAGAAATATATCCCCATTGTAATAAAATATTCTACACTAAATCAATGTCTGAGAGAAAAAGATTATTTCTAGTAAAATCTGATGCTTTTATAGTAACACCAGGAGGAATTGGTACATTAGATGAATTCTTTGAAATAATAACCCTAAAAAAATTAGAAATACACTCAAAACCAATAGTAATATTTAACATTAATAACTTCTATGATTCTATGATTAAAATGATTGAGGATATGATTAATGAAAATACTGTTAGTAGGGATAGCACTCAGTTATATCATATAACAACAACTGTTGATGAAACAATGGATTATCTAGAAAACTATTGAAGAATCTTATTTTTTTTTAATACTTTTTTTATAAATTATAATATGAATAAAAAAATTTAATTATTAACTATATTTATATTGACTTTCTATTTATATTTTCAAATATATTTATAGTATTTCTTTAATATTTTCTATTAGCATGCTAAAATACTATTTTTTATTAATTATATATATCTATTAAATCATATTTTTTCTATTTTTTTCTAAAATATTATATAGCTTAAGAAACAAGTCTACTTTAAAGGTGATTAAATATGAAAATAATAGGATTTAATGCAAGCCCAAGATTTACAGGTAATGGAAAAGTCATATCAAATAAAGTTTTAAGTATGGCACGAGAGAAAGGTTTTGACACAGAATTCATTGATTTATCAACAGCACATATAAAACCATGTCAATCATGTAACTACTGTAAAACACATGCAGGAATATGTATATTAGATGATGATATGCAAGATATAAAAAGAAAAATCACAGATTGTGATGCAATAATACTAGTAGCACCAATATACTTTTCACAAATAAATGCACAAGCAACAGTATTTATTAATAGATTATATTCATTCTTCCAAACAGAATATGTTCAAAAATATGAAAATGGATATGTAGTTAGTGTAAATGACTTTAATGACTTTGAAATTATAAATAGTGATAAATTAAAAAATATTAAAATATCAATAATACTTACACAAGGAGAAAAAGACACAACAGATACTGAAAAATACATAGAATCAGGATTATTCAATCAATTAAATTTATTATTTGATGTTAAAGATGTGGAAATTCTACCAGATAATAATGAACCTGGTATTGTTAAAGATAAAAAAGATCAAATAGAAGTAATTGAAAAAGTTGCAAAAAATCTAATTACACAGTAATTAGAATAATCCTCCTATCTTTTTTTTTTCATGTTATTACTTTTTATTCACTTAATATTTATAATGGATTATAAAAATATCTATTATTATGCAAAGAAAAGGAATAACAAATTTACCATTACATAGTGATCATACACCTCCATGGTTATGGAAGAGAATGGTTAAATTATCAGCTGCAATAACAGAAGTAATTCTTGAAGAGTATGGTCATGATGAATTTCTCAAAAGAATATCTAATCCCTATTGGTTTCAAGGATTTTCTTGTGTAATTGGATTTGATTGGCATTCTTCAGGTACAACAACCACAACATGTGGTGCTCTTCGTGCTAGTTTAAATCCAGAAGAACATGGAATTGTTGTTCTTGGAGGTAAAGGAAAAAATTCAAGAAAAACTCCAAGTCAACTAGAAGATGTTTCATCAACATTTAATTTAAGTAGTAAAAAAACAGATGAATTAATTCAATCCTCAAAACTATCTGCAAAAATAGATAATTCCTGTATTCAAGATACATATACCTTATACCAGCATAACTTCTTCTTAACAGAAAATGGAAAATGGGCTGTTATTCAACAAGGAATGAATACTGATACATGTTATGCAAGAAGATATCATTGGCTAAGTACAAGTGTGGATGATTTTCTAAGTAGTCCACATACTGCTATTGAATGTAATAAAAAAGAAGATAAAAGCCTAGATATGTCTTCAAAGGAAAGTAAAGAAGTACAAAAAATCAGTGTGGATTTAGTAAATGATAATCCGGAACATTTAAGAACATATTTTAGAAGAAAAGATCCTAAACAGACACTTCTCACAGATTTTTTTGATTTTAATGAAAAAGATAATGATCCTACTGGATTTAATAATCAAGTATCCTTTTCCATGCCCTCACATCATGAAGTATTAGATATGGATTTATCTGATAGGGAATTTGAAGTTTTAAGAAATGCTTATGAAATTCAACCTTCTGATTATAAAGAATTAATTTCATTAAAAGGTATTGGTCCAAAGAAAATAAGAGCCTTAGCATTAATTAGTGATTTAGTTTATGGTCAAAAGGCTAGTTGGGAAGATCCTGTTAAATATAGTTTTGCTCATGGGGGAAAAGATGGTTTTCCATATCCTGTAGATAGAGAAGTTTATGATCATTCTATTAAAACAATACAAGATGCTCTTAATCAAGCAAAAATAGATAATAAAGAAAAATATAATGCTATTAAAAGATTAAATAAATATTTATAAAAAAAAGTGTTTCTGAGATTTTATCTCAGAAAAATAGTATTATGCTGTATGATTTGTCGTGTTAAACTTTTTCACTAGATTATATGGGGGTGTGTTGTTATCATTAAGATTGTCTGGTATATCACTTGGTTTTTGTGGAGTGTCTGGTGCTTCTCCTTCAAATGCTCCACCTGTTATTTCTCCTGTTTTTGAACTTATTTCATAATATCCTATAAATTTACCATTTGAATAAACATTAATTAAATAATATTTAATACCATTTGCTGTAATTTCTTCTGAAAGTGATGTTGTAACAGAAGTTAATCCATCTGCAATTGCAGCATTTTTTGCAATAACTGATGCTTGTGCTGAAGATATTAGTGAAGTTCTATTACTACTTGGTGTTTTATTGGTAGGAGTATTTGTTCCTGGTTTTTGTGGATTTGATTGTTGTTGATTGTTATTTCCATTAGATGTTATGGTAGCATTATTAGCATTATTTTGATTATTATTACTACTTTGTGTAGTAGTACCACTAGCTCCATTTGCATTGTTTTTGGAATCTACATTGTTTTTTGAATTTATTCCTGTATTGCTGTTATCTTCTTGTGTTGGACTTCCTGCACCATTAGCTTCTATTGCAGCTAGATCTGTAACAGTTTGTTCATCAGTTAAAACTCCTGATAATGGATTAAATACAGAATTTTCATCATCTGTTGCATTGTATGTTGCAGCAACTATTCCTATAAGAGCAACTATTACTATTGCTATTATGATTTTTTTATCCACTTTTTTCACCTCATTTTCTTTTTTTATTCTATTATTATGATTTTTTATTTAATATATTTAAATATGTGGTAATTATTATTTTCTAATGAAAATAAGTTTTATTTTGTAATATATGTTATATTTTATCATTATTATGTTGTTTCATATTAAATACACTATTTTTATCCAATTATTCTTTTTTCTTTCTTTTCTTTATATTTTACTATTAATATTTTAAAAAATTTTTTATTTTAAATAAAGTATTTTGGAATATATTCTAGTAAATTTATTTTAGTAAATTATCACTATATATATTAATTACTGTGGTGATTATATGTATACGTTAGATGATGAATATAATTATATTGATATTATTAAAAAGGAATTAAAGTTCTTAACAAATTCAAAGGTTCGTCTTAAATTATTAATATGCTTATATGATTCAGAATTAACTGTAAAAGAATTACATGAAAAAACGAACTTAAATTATAGTTCAATCACTAATAATTTAAATAAACTTGAGGAATTTGAATATATTAATAAAAATAATGAAAAATATACTTTAACAACTTCAACAAAAATGAAATTAGTAAATTTATTGTACTTTAACAATAACCTTGATTTCATATATGAATATGTGGATTTTATAAACAATCATCAAGTAGAAAATGATAATATAGATAGTTTAGCTACACTTCCATATGTCAATATAGATAATAGTCAATTAATACAGGCCGATAATATCAATCCTTTTCTAGCAACAGAAACAATAGAACAAACAATGATGAGAGAAGGACTAGTAAAAGCTATCTGTATATATCTTCATCCGAATTGTTCTGATATGATAGCATTTATGATGAATCAAAAATCAGAATTTGAAGTAATAGTACCACTTGATTTTGCCCAATATATAATTCAACATGCTAATAATTATAAGACAGATAAACCACTGGAAAATATATGCTTTAATATAAAGCCTCTACGTAAAATACCATTGAATATTGCACTTGTTGTTTCTGAAAATGAAATTGTTGTAGGTTTGGTTAAAAAAGATAGTGGATTATTTAATAAAAATTGTGTTCTTCGTTCAGAAGATGAAAATGCAAGAAGATGGGGTTTACGTGTTTTTAGGGAATATGAATCATTAAAACGGGGATATATTGATATAAGAGAATTAATATCTAAAAATAATAATTTAGAATAAGTGGTGTTTTTCATGTTTAATAATATAGAAGATATTACATCCACATCATATGATTCAATAAAATATCTTGTAAATTCTGATTTACGAATAAATATTCTTGAATTATTATATGATAAGGAATGTGATTTTGAAGAAATTAAAGGAACTGTTTTAAAACAGGAAAGTAATATTCTAAGAACCTTAAAAGAGTTACAAGATCTTAAATTAATAGAACATAGTAACAAGATATATAAATTATCTTCTGCAGGTTATCTTACAATAAGAAATCTTAAAACTGTTATAGATAATTTTTATGTATTAAATAAGCTTAGAAAATGTTGGAATGTTCATAATATAGATAATATTCCACTACATTTTTCAAGATATCTTTATCTATGGAAAGATGGATTTTTAACATATTCTGATTATGTGGAGTATTATAAAAGTATAAATTTCTATGTAGAAAAGATAAAACAGTCAAAAGAAATTAGAATAATACTCCCAATATTTTCAAAGTTACATATTGCAGCAATACTTGATACAATTAATAAAAATAATGCAACACTTGAATTAATAACTTCAAATGATATACTAAATGCTATAAAAACTTCTGAATATAATGAATTATTTGAAAAATTAAGAACTAATGGATCTATCAAATTATATTTATCTAATAATAATATTCATAAGATATTCTATACAGTTGCAGATAATTTTGCAGCTCTAACACTATTCTATCTAGATGATAGTTATGATGATTCAGTCATGCTTTTTAATGATAATATGAATCATTATGATATTTTTGTTAGTTTATTTGAGGATTATAAGTCTATGTTAAAATAACTACTCTTTATATTGGAAATTTATTTATTTTAAAGAATAAATATAAATAATAAAGAGAATTGTGAGGATTTGATAAAATGGAATCAACATTAAATGATCTAAAGACAAGACATTCAGTTAGAAAATTTAAAGATGAAGTAGTAAGTAAAGATGATTTAGAAAAAATATTAGAAACAGCAACATATGCTCCAACGGGTTTAGGTCTTCAATCACCTAAAATTCTTGTAATTCAAAGAGAAGATATTATTGAACGTATAGCAAAATGGAATTTATCCTATTTTCCAGAGGATATTAAAAAAGAGCTTGAAGAAGATTATGATCCATTCTTTAAAACTTCAACTTTGATTATAGTACTTGCTAATAGTGAGATACCTACATGTGTAGAAGATGGAAGTTTAGTTATTGGTAATATTCTTAATGCTGCTCATGCTATTGGTGTTGGTGGATGTTGGATTCACAGAGCACGTGAAGAATTTGATAGTCTTCAAGGTAAGGAACTTCTTAAAGTATGGGGTATTCCTGAGAAATATATTGGAATTGGTCATGTTATTTTAGGTTATCCTGCTGATGATTTTGAACCTAAAATAACACCACGTAAGGATGATTATATTGTTTATTTAGATGATATTTTATAGTATTATTTATTGATCAATGATTTTAAATTCCATTTATTTTCTTTTTGAATATTTTTTAATTTGTTATTTTCTTGTTCTAGTTGTGTGATTTTTTCTTTTAAGTTTTTTATTTCCCTTTCATACTCTTCATTTTGGAATATGAGTTTTCCTATTTTTAATGATAATTTTTTATAATTATTTTTGGATTCATCTAATTCCATTTTTAGTAGTTTATTTTCTTGTTCTAAATTTTTTTGCATTTTATTTTTTCTCCCTCTTTTTTTTAGAAGTTATGTTCTAGTTAGCTAATAATATTTTAATCTATTTATCTTATATTTTTTCTATGGGTCGATTTATCTACTATTTTATAGTTATTATTTAATATTTACATGATCTTTCTAATTCCTATTCTATAATATTTTTTTTATTTAATTCATTTCTAACTTAAGAGTTGGAATATTCTTAGAATGATAAAATTATTATATACTTAAAAATAATATATTATTTGTTTAATATAAAAAATTAAACATAAAAATATTATGTTAAATTTATGAAAATACATTAAATTTAATATTATATCTAAGACGATATTTTAATCATGATGATTAAATATTGGAATACACAAATATAGTGTAGTTGTGTACTATTGTTAGTACAATATTTCTAATTATATCCTATAGGTGAATATAAGACTTTTACTAGTTTTATATTCATTTTTAGTTTTAAATTTCTTTTTCATTATTATAATAAATTATTAATACATATTAATTAAATAGTAATAATTATATTTTTGTTATGATAGAATATAAGATAAAAAATAAAATATTATATCCCCTAACACAACTTATTGAAAGGGAAAAAGAAGAAAATAAATTAATTAAGGGTAATATTAGTTATATTGAAGATGATGTATTAGAAGTAAATATCAATAAAGATTTAAATATATCCTTAAATTCAATAGTTGAAATAAACAGACAAAAAGCA
>NZ_MAIF01000133.1:0-5934 GCF_001729395.1 Methanosphaera sp. A6
AAAAAAATAAAAAACCACATTATACATATAATATACAATATACAACCTTATTTATATATAATTATCTTATAATTAGAACAAGCTTATATAATATTTAGAAATAAAAATAAATTAAACTTTTAATAAAAATTCATTGAATTAAATAAAATTTTTTGTAGAAAATTTAAGAAAACTTTTATTATATAAACTATAGAGATAAGATAAAGTAGTAATATATACAAAAAAAATAAGGTAGAAATTATGCTATTAACATGTGAAGTTTGTAAAAAAGAATTTGATCATACAAATGCAGGAGAATGTGACTGTGGATATGATTGTGGTGGAGCATCTGTTAAATGTCCAGAATGTGGATTTGATGTTGATGTTCCAGAGGAATTGAAAGATGAAATAATAAAATTCCGTGAAGAAAATTCAGTTTTCACAAAAACAGAAAGATTACTTGAAAAAGAAGGATTGTTAGATAAAAAATAATTAATCCATAATATCTCCTTTTTTTGTTTTACTCCTAACATTAAATATAGAATTTATTCTATAGACAAAAATTAAAAAAAAATCTAGTTATATAAATTTTTTAGATGAATATTTGCCTTTGAAGACTCATCTATCATTGTTCTAATTAATGAATCTATATCACACTCATACATATCTACAAAAGATAACTTACTTAATATACCATATACTTCTATAAGAGTTAATGTTTCTATAAATTCCCTAGTTTCCATATATCTTTCATAATTCTCATTAACTAACATATCTGTATACATGACATACTGCTTTAAATCATCTTTTTTATATTCATCAAAAACAACATGCTTTGCTGCTACCACACCTGCATATGTACCAGATTCTAATGCTCCAGAGAGTCCCTTCATTGTTAATGGATTTACAAATCCAGCAGAATTTCCACATAGAATTATATTATCAGCAACACGTTTTGGTATTATACCATTAGATGGTAGGATATGTGAAGTTTTACATATTATGTTTGAATCTCTAAGTTCATTATTAGACTTAATATAACTATCTAATATTTCTGTTATATTTGCATCATCTTTCATAGTAATTGATATTGATGCAGTGTTATTTTTTCCAGGTAAAATAGAGATTAGAGCATTATTTTCAATTTCATTAAATGAATATATTATGTTGTTTGTTTTAAGATGTGTATTTTCTAATTCATATTGAAGAATATGTTGAGTATCCATGTTTTTATAATCCATACCTACCTGTTTTATTAGATTATCATGATATCCACTTGCAATAATAAGTATTTTTGTAGTAATAGTATATTTTCCAGTACTATTTTCTGCCTCAACTACCACTTTATCCTTTATATGTGTAATTGTTTTAGCTTCTGTATCTATAATTTCCACATTCTCTTTTATATCATCACGTAAAGCTTTTATAAATTTATTTTTATCTATAATATATGCCTCTTCAGGTTGAACAGTTGTAGTATTATCCAGTACTAATTTTTCATCCATAGCCTCTAATATAAATCCATTTGTCTGATTTACTATCCATGAATCATCTTCTTTTATTCCTATTTGACGAAGTGAAGTTTTTGTAATATATTCATTATATGTGTCTGTGTTATCTTTATCAAGTAATACTACTTTATTATTATTAAAACAGCCCTCTTTTGCTGCAAGTAATCCAGATGGTCCTCCACCTACTATTAATATATCTGTTATAATTTCCATTATATCACTATTGTTAGATATGTAACTACTTATTAAATAGATTTATCTAAAGATAAATACTTTTAAATTGGTTTTGTAGAAATCCTATCTTTTTAAAATTTTTTATTGTTTTATCAATATTGTAAAATGTATTTTTTAATTATGTTTCTTTTATTTGTAATTTTCTACTTCTACTTGTATTTATTCCACCAAATAGTCTTTTTTCTACACTATTTACACATTCTACTTGATTTCTATAATTATATATCTTTTGCCAGAATATTGCTCTATATTTTGTTCTGTATTTTCCTGTTTTTTGGTGTTTCTTCGTTTGTGGTATTGCTGTTGTTTCTTCGATTATAGTCTTTTTTATTTTTTCTGTATCGTATGCTTTATCTGCAAGTATGTATTTTGGTTTATATTCTTTTATACTTCTTAGCTGATATTACAAACACTGTATCGAATCATGGACCTTTTTTAACACTTTTGGTGTCTTATTAGCATGTATTCTAAGTCTATTGTTATATGATTTTTCATATAACTTTTTCGTGATTTTTTCATTCTATTCTTGTAATATATATCTGAATAAATATTAGTGTATCCAGTTCCAATTAATCATACCCCTCTCTCAGAATTCATCACCTTTCAAGAATTCTAGGATATTTCTATGTTTAATTCCATCCCTGGACATGTCATGTTCATCCATACTGAAAATATATTTATCATAATGATTTCTCAACCTTAATAACGGAATCATTTCTCTTTCCAATGTATCCTGATCTGCTACAGTATATGATACTTGGATATAACATTCAAATCCATCTTTTCGACAAAAGAAATCAATCTCTTTATCATAAATTTTACCAATCTTTATTTCATACCCCCGTCTTAATAATTCAATGTAGACAATATTCTCCAGAACATGTGTTTGTTTAAGCCAGTTACTTTCAATTAATGTATGATGAAATCCATGATCCATAAGATAATATTTTTGTTGAGTTTTAAGAATCTTTTTACCAATCAAATCTTCCCTTCTAATCTTAGAAATGAAGAAAGCATTTTCAAGATAATTAGTAAAATTAAGAATAGTATTACGACTGGTTTCTTCAACCTCATTTTTAAGATAACTTGTAATACTTTTTGAAGAAAAAGTTTCACCCATAGTATTCATAATATAATTACTAAAACGTTTAAATAAATCAGCTTTCCTGATAGGATACCTACCCAGAATATCATTATAAACTATAGAGGCATAAATATCATTTAATGCTTCATGTTTAGCTATACTACTACTTAATTCTAAAAGTCCGGGCATACCACCAAATTCCAAGTACTCATCAAACAATTGTCGTTCAATATTGTCTGTTATTTCAATATTATCCACCTTTTCTTTATATTCAAGCACTTCCTTAAAACTAAATGGATAAACATTAATCTGAATATACCTACCAGACAATAATGTAGCATACTCACCAGATAATAACATGGAATTAGAACCAGTAATATAAATATCACAACTAAAATCAGCATGTAAACCATTAATACTCTTCTCCCAACCATCAACCAACTGGATTTCATCAAACAATAAATAAACTTTACCCTCAACATTACCAATCAAATCAAGAATTAAATCATTTAAACTAACTGAATCAGTAATATTCTGATACTTCAAGGACTCAAAAGAAATATAAAAAATATTATCCTCACTTATTCCACGATTCTTTAATTCATCAACAACACTAAATAATAAAGTTGTTTTACCAGACCTACGAATACCTGTGAAAATCTTAATAAAACTAGTATCTATAAACTCATTAATAATCTTAAAATAGGATTCTCTTCTAATCATGACATCACATCCTAAAATGCAAGTAACTTAATCTATAATAATTTATGTTAAATAATATTTATAAATTTGTTGAATATAAGAATATTTTAAAAAAATAATTTATAATTTGTTAAGTATAAACAACAAAGAATAAGAAAAATCTTAAAAAATAACCTACACTAAACTAAAAAAGAATATTGAAAAAAAACTATAAAAGACAAATAAGTATTTGTAGAATAGATGTTTTCGATTTTCATAATAATATCTATTCTATTTTCTAATATTAATACTTATTTTATCTCATATTACTATTTTAAATTTTATTAATACTTAAATTTTTAATTAAGTTCCATATAAAGTGTAACATCCTATTTTACAGTATAATAATCTTAAAAATTATACTACAAATATTGCTTTTCTACAAAGCCTTTAAATTAATAAAATCAAATATAATACTAAGTGATAATTGATGACATTTGAAAATATGAAAATTAATGATATTCTTAATAGTGATTCTTATTCTAAAAAAAGTTTATTAGAATCTTTAATGAAAAGAATTACTAAATTAACATGTGAAATAACAGAAGAAATCAAGGATGATTCTGTTAAATATTATGTTAAAAATATGGAATTTGCAAAATTAGTTCCAGAAGAGGATTATGTTCAAGTTATAATTGAATTACCATATGATAGAATTATTGATCTTGCACATAAATGTGATGTTAACTACTTCAATGGTAGAGATGGTGTTGATATTGTATCATTTAATGTATGTGGTAATGTTGATGTTGAGTATGGTGTTAGTATTGCAAAACAATCATTCACCTACCGAAAAAGACTTAAATTATAAAATTGGATGAATAATATGAATAAAGTAAATGATTTAGTTAATAAAATTAAGGAATCTGAATTAGAAAAAGAAAAGAAGAAGGAAGAATCTTCTAAAAAGGAAGAATAACTCTCCTTTTCTATACAAATTTTTTTTAAGGAATTTTTTTTATCATACTAATCTGAAAAATATGTAATATTAGATTATAAGTGAATTCAAATCAATATTCAAAGATGAAGATAAGAGTTATTAAAGATACATTATAATTATTGAGATTTAATATTTTTGTATCCATAAATCATATTCTTCTAGATTTTTTCTCAAACATTCTCATTCACCAATAAACAACAATTCTTCAGATTTTTTATTCTTAGATAAAGCATATTTATAATTACCATATTTTTTAATTTTCACATTAGTTTTATATTGACAAATAAGTTCTTTAAGTTCACTTTCAGAAGGTATACCATCACTACGATATGAAACCACCAATATACTATCTTGAAATTTATTAAATAATTTATCAAATTCTTTATAAATTAATTTTTTATCATTCCAAACATTTTTTTAGGGATTAAACGATTATGTTTTGATTTATAATCTATGTTTTTTCCCAATTATCATAAATTAATAAACCTTCTAAAAAAATGATAAAATCCATAATAATCAACTGTTGAACCTTTTTCAGAAATATAAGGAGTATCAATATATACTAAATCAAACTTAGACTCATTATCTATATTAATTGCATTTAAATTTAATGATTTATTTAGTTTATTATTATTAAAAATACTATGATTAGCTTCTTTAACAAATTTTAAAAACCAATCAACAAATGGTGTGTCCCATGTTTTTTTATTTCCAAATGATCTTTTAACATTTGAAGTTCGCATATACAAGTTTTTTCTATGAAATAAGTTATAGGGTCTTTTTATAATACAAGATTGGGAAAGTGCAAAAAATGCAATTGCATATTCAAATTCATTATCCAGGTAATTCATATTTGTTATAACCATATCTAATCATTTATTTTCATCATCAGTAAAATATGTATCTTTAAAATTGTCTTGTATTATTGTTTTATATTCAATATCATCATGTGGATTTAAAATAAAATTAACTGATTCATTACTTAATTTCATATCATTATTTTCAATTAAAGCTTTACCAAACTGGTAATTAAATTTTAATATATCATTATATGTCACTTCTTTACCTATTTTTTTATAAGAATAAGAAACAGAACCTGTACCTCCGAAAGCATCTAAAACTGTTTCATATGAATAATTTTTAGTTTCATTTATTATCCAATCAACGAGTTTTAATTTACTACCTTGATATCTTGTAGAAGGAAATTTGAAAGAATCAAAATTATTTTGAGATTTGAAATCTTGATTATTATAATTAAATAACGTGCTTTGCATATCCATCTATACTCCTTAAAAAATTTAACTATGATATTTTTTATCAAAGAAATTAAAAGTTAATTATAATTTATATTCTAACTATTTTTTTTAAATTTACTAATATATAACTATCAGAAATATAGGCATATTTTTTGAATTTTAAAAGTTTTCAATAAAAAAATAGAAATA
>NZ_MAIF01000134.1:0-2203 GCF_001729395.1 Methanosphaera sp. A6
AATTTAAATACTACCTTTGTAAATAACACATTTAAAAATGTTTTATGTGCTAATGATACATTATTTATAAATGTGACAAATGATAGTACAAGAACCATTATTGAAAATAATTCTTATGATAATTGTACAATAGCATTTAGTAATCTTACATTAAATAATCCTGGTAAAGTATTTGTTAATGAAACTGCTAAAATAAATGGTAGTATCATATTAAAAAATCCAGAAAGTTATGATAAAGATATACTTAATAAAACAAAATATGCATTTTATATAGGAAAAAATTTGTATAAAATAGAAGATACTCTTAGTACTGAAATTACAAGAAACACAACTGATAATATTATTCTTTATGCAAAGCCAACAATAACATCTAAAACTACTAACATACTAGTACTTAAATTATCACAACACCAATACTTAACAATTACACCAGAAAACTATGAGAGTTACATATTTAACAATGAATTAATAGGTGTTGATGAAGATACTAATATCATATTTAAAGGAGACTTCATAAATAAAGGACAAATAAGCATAACAACACCAGGCATAATAATAAATGGTGAAAATGCTACATTTACAAATACAAGTTTTGAACTTGATGATGTAAATATAACAATTAAAAACATGAAAATTAACAATACAGATACAACTGAATACACCATAAAATCAGCAGGAAACAATAATAAAATAATAAACAATACAATCTACACATATAACACAAATGGTAAAACAGCAGCAATAGCAAATACAGGTGGAAGTAACATACTTATATCAAATAATACAGTAAAAGTATATGGTCCAGCATTAACTATTACATATGGAAGTGGAACATCTATAGCAAATACACAGGGAATATTATCTGTTGGTGGAGAAAATAATATAATATCAAAAAATAATGTTAAAGTATATAATAGTACAAATCCTGATGATAACCTCTACAGTACAATAGAAGGAATAACAGCACCAGGAAAAAGTAACAACATACTCATAATAAACAACAATGTAACAGTAACAGGAGGAAGATTTAATTATGGAATAAATACACTTGACCGTGTAAATAATACAATAATTAAAGATAACAATATTCATGTAACAGGACACAGATATGTTAATGGAATACAAATGGGAAATAAAGCAACCAATTGTACAATAACAGGAAACAATATAACAGGAACATGCTATAATACAACAACATTTACAGATGATAATGAACCATTAGCATATGGAATAATAACAACAAGTATGGGTGGAGGCAGAACAAACAACATAACAATCACAAACAATAACATACAACTTAACTCATCAGTAATATATGGAATGGAAATATATCAAACATCAAATACAACAATAAACAACAATACAATACTTGGAAATGGAAACTATACAATGGGAATAGGACTAGCACACAGTGAAGATAATACAATAATAAACAATGAAATGATACTATATGGAAACAGTAACATAAAAATAAATGATATAGTAGAAGAAATAAGACCAGCAAACACAGGAATACAAATACAACAAAACTCACATAACACACAAATAGACAACAATACAATAATAATAAAAGATATAGGACAACATGATTTAACAATAAACACCGAAAACTCAATAAAAAACACGACAATAACAAACAATAAACTAACAACAAGTACAAAAACAGGAACAAGAACAATAAATACAAACTATGACACATATCTAGAAAACAATACAAGAGCAATAATCAACACAAAAATAGTATTAGAAACAATAAATGCACAAGTAGGAGATACTATCAACTTAAAAGCACATGTATACGACATATATGGAAATCCAATAAACACAGGCCGAGTAGTATTTAAAATAAATGGAAAAACAATAAAAGACACCAATGGAAATATTATCTATGCAACAGTAAAAGATGGAATAGCAACAATAGAAAACTACACAGTACCAGCAAACTGGTTTAAAATAAAATCAGTACTAAATGTAGTTTATGGTGGAACTAGCACATATGAACAAACAAGAACAAACAATACAATACCAATGAATATAACCAAAAAAACAGCTACAATGACAATGACAACAAACACCACAGCAACAAAACCAGGCGAAACAATAAAAATAACAGTGAAAATAACAGAAAAAGATGCTAATGTAAATGAAGGACGTGTCCTATTCAAGGTAAATGGTAAAACCATGAGAGATAATGAGGGATATA
>NZ_MAIF01000135.1:0-17734 GCF_001729395.1 Methanosphaera sp. A6
AATTACTTTCTATAGCTTTTCTTTCTTCATCTAATTTATGTTTAGCCATTTGATACATTACTAAAAAGTCATCATCATCATTAACTGGAATTACTTCCAATCCTAATGCTTCATGTTCTTCAATCCATTCATCATTAAGAACAGGAACTTCTAGTTTAATTGGTTCATCTTCATGATTAACTACAATTAAATTTCTGAAAGATGTTCTTACTTCTACAATATAACCTGCTAAACCTATTATATGATGTGGTCTTAATACTATTTTCATTTAATCACCTTTTAAATCATTATAATACAGCAATTAAAACTGCTACTACAGCAACAGCACTTGTTGCTATAACTGTAGGGAAAAACTCACGGTTAGTGAATAATGGTGAGAATGCACTTACTACAGCTGCAGCTATTGTTATTATTATAGAACATATTATTGGTACAATTATTGAGATACCAAATACTGGTGGCATACCTAAGAATAATGTTGAATATACACAAGCTCCAACAAATATTAAGAATGCATGTGCCATTACATATACTGCTCTGTATTTTGACATGTATTCAAGTAAAGGACCTTGAATTACATCTGAATGACCTTCCATGAATGCAAATGGATTAGAGTTAAGTACAATTAAGAATCCTACAAAGAACACAATTGTTCCTATGATACCTGGAAGTGTGAATAATATTGGACCTGTAATTAATTGATATCTTACAATGTCTATTAAATTCAAACTTTTAGCCATTATTGCAGGAATAAATAAAGCTATATAAAATGGTAAACTACCATAAGATATGAGTTTTAATGATCTTTTTGCACTTAATTGTTCTATAAATGATTGTTTTGCACCAATATGTTTTCCACCTTTTGCTTGATCAGGGAAAGGCATGGTTTTTGATAAAAGTGATTGTGAGAATGAACTCATAAATAAGTATAAAACTTCTTCCACTTTTAATAAACCAACTAATGCTACTAAACTAGCAAAAGATCCCCAAGCTACCATTACTTGTGGTATGAGTATGAGGAATATTGCTGCTACTATAATCAAAGTTATTAAAGGTAATATATTATATACTCTAGGCAATATTGCAGATGGTTCTAATACTTGTTTAAAGAAGAATTTTAATGTTGCATAGAAACCAGGACTTGAAAGTTGAGGACCAAGTCTTTGTTGTACTCTTGCCTCTGCTTTCTTTTCAATACCCGGTAACCATAAACATACAATACTTGCAATTATAAAAGCACCTATAACATAGCCTATTGATGTTACTATATCCATTGTCTGATCTCCTATAATTTAATTATTTGTATAGCTCTATCAGTACAAGTGAAACATGGATCACATGATACAATAGCAAGTTGTGCATCCTGAATTGGGTGTCCAATACAAGATTCTTGCATTGCACCAATGTTAGACATTGATGGAGTTCTTATAATACTATGTCTTACTTTTCCATCCTCTAAACCATATGAATGATAACATACTCCACGAGGTACTTCTATATAACTTTTATAAACTGGTGAGTCTACTAAATCCCAATCTCTTGTTACAATAGGACCTTTAGGTAAGTTTTTAATAACTTGTCTAATGATCTTTGTTGATTCAAAGATTTCAGTTGCTCTCATAAGAATATTAGCCCTTACATCTCCACCATCTTGAGTGATAATATCAAATTCAAAAGGTTCATATTCAAACATTTCAGTTCTAAAATCATATTCATATCCTGTTGCTCTTAAAGATGGGCCAGTTACATGTAAATCAAGTGCTTGTTTCTGTGATAATTCACCAGTACCAGTAATACGGTGCATTACCATTGGATCAGCTATGAATCTTTCAGCAAAATCTGCTACTTTTTCATCGATATAATCCATTGTGTCAAGTACTCTTTGTTGTTCTTTAAGATTTAAGTCAGCTCTAGGTCTTACTCCACCAAGAACTGATATTCCATATTGAACTCTGTTTCCACCCATCATATATAAAAGATCCATTACAGATTCTCTTATATAAAATATTCTCATAGCAAAGGTTTCATGACATAATACCTCAGATCCATGACCTAAGTATAACATATGACTATGTAATCTTTCTAATTCTTCTGCAAGAACACGTAAATATACTGCTCTTTCTGGAATTTCTATACCTAAAGCTCCTTCTCCTACACGACAGGAATTGTATATATGTCCGTTAGAACAAATACCACATACTTTTTCTGTTAAAGCATTTGCTTTTTCTACAGGTAGTCCTTCCATAATTCTTTCAATTCCTCTATGGTTTAAACCTACAGTAATTTCAGCATCTTTTACTATTTCATCTTCTACAAATAGTCTAACTCTGTAAGGTTCTAAAGCTGCCGGATGTACTGTACCCATATTGATTTCTGTTTCAAAAACTTGTCTTTCTGTTTTGTCACAAGTTGTTGCTCCATCTATTTTTGTAACCATATAAATACCTCTTCAAATTATTTATCTTCTTTTCCAAGTAGTATTGGTATTACTGATACTACTCCAGCTACAACATCTTCTGGCCTTACTGCACATCCAGGTATTTTAGCATCTACTGGTATAACATTATCTACAGGTCCTTCAATTTCTTCAGAAGGAATTTCTCCATGAATATTTTTGTATACTCCACCAGTTAAAGCACATGCTCCTACTGCAACAACTAATTTAGGTTTAGGTATTGCTTCGTAAATTTTAAGAAGTGGCTCTTTAGTCCAGTAAGTTACAGGACCAGATACTACTAAAACATCAGCTTCCCTTGGATTCCATGTTAAATACACATTGTATTGTTCTATATCGAATTTAGGAGACAATACTGTGTTAACTATTTCTATATCGCAACCGTTACATCCACCAGTATAAACTAACATAAGGTGTATTGCCTTTTTACGGGCTTGTGATTTTAATCCCATGCTTATCCTCCTAATTCTCATTTCCAGCTGCTTCTTGAGCTGCTACTTTTTCTTTTAATTCTCTATTTTTCTGAATAATTGAATCATCAGTTAAATATTGAGCTATGTATTGGATTTTCTTCTCAGATACTTCACTTGGATCTAATAACATACTGTTTACATCCTTATCACATTTGTTTCCAATGTCATTAGGATGAATTGTTGCTGCTACTCCAAATAATGCATATACTGGACAGAAATCGTGACATTGATAACAATGTACACAGTTAATTTCATCAATCTCAGGAATTGCTGTTTTAACTATGCCATCAGCTATTTCTACAGGTTCTACTGGAACCATAATAATAGCTTTTGTAGGACATACATTAGAACATCCTCCACAACCAATACATTCTACTTCTGCAACTTTAGGTGATGGTTTCACATTACCATTTAATACATCTTCACGTAATTGTAAATCTGTTCTACATTCACTACCAAAAATTATTCTTTTAAGGTTGTTGTAGATTCCGTTGATAAAAACTTTTCCTAAACTCATATTGTAGCCCCAAAGTCTCTTTGTATTTTTATTGCTCTAGCAGGACATGCTGTCTTACAAGCTCCACAATAAATACATCTGTTGTTATCAATTTTTAAGTTACCTTCTTCATCAGGAGCAATTGCTTTGAAAACACATGCATCTATACATACTCCACAACCTACACATAAGTTATTGTTGATCATGGAATATCCACTTTGTATTTTCATTTTAAGTGGTGATGTTTTAGGTATAGCATTTACTGGACAGTAAATTCCACATTTTTCACAAAGAACACATTTATCAAAGTTAAGTTTTACTTCTTTATCTTCAATAGTTAATGCATCTTTTGGACAAACTTCTACACAAATACCACATTTAATACATTGTGCCCCAATTTCTCCATTCCATGAAGTATTTCCAAATTTACGTGCACCATATTTACATTCAGGAATACATCCTCCACAACCTACACATATACCTTCAAGTGTAATTTTTGAATCTGGAACAAATTCTAATACACCTTGTGGACAAGCTGTTACACATGGAGCATGTTCATAGTCTGCTGCACAATGTTCTTCATTATTAACATTATTACATAATGAACATAAATCTGCACTGAATCTAACTTTTTTATTGATAATTTGTAAACCATTTGTTGGACATGCATCTGCACATACTTTACAATCAATACATCCAATCATTTTTGTATCGTTTTCAACATCATATTCTGGTTGTTGAATTTCAAGTTCAAAGTCTTTTTCAATGATTGCATCGTTTGGACATTCAATTAAACATTTGTAACATAATGCACATTTTTTCATGTCAACTTGATATGCTCCACCTTCTTCAATAGGTCCAATTGCATTTCTTGGACAAACATCAATACAAGTATCACATTTTGTACAAACTCCTGGTTCTATGTATGAGAACTTAATTGAGTTTGTTGGACAGAAATATGCACATCTTCCACATTCAATACAATCATCATGATTTGTTCCTACATTGATTCTGTTGACCATTTCTTTTTCCATTTGAACTGGTCTTTTTGGTGGTGCCATTCTAGCATTATTTGGACATGCAGGTACACATACACCACAATTAGAACATAATCCCATGATTTTTCCATCTTTAACTGTGATAACACTTACAGGACATACATTCATACACATTCCACATAAGTTACATTTTGTTCTGTCTACTACATATCCACCAAATTTGTTTTTAAAGATAGCTTTGTTTGGACAGACTTTTTCACACTTACCACAGGTTATACAACTAACTGCTTTCCCATTAACTACTTTAATAGCATCAGTAGGGCAAGCATCTACACAATTTCCTGAGCCATTACAATTACCTGTTGTCATAAACATTTCATATTACCCCACTTAAGCCTCACTTTTAGTTCCTAATAATCCTCTTCCGACTATTGCACCAATAATAGCAACTACAAATCCTGGTCCTAATGGTAAACTTTCATAGTATGGGAAAGTTCCAAACCAGTATGCTATGATGATTCCTGCAATTATTATAGCAATCCATGAGGAAGTATTGAGTTTTATACCTTTTGTTGGTGTTTTATGCATAATAACTCCTGCTAGGAAACCTATAATAAAACCAACTATTGTTGGTCCAGTATATAAGACTCCAAAAAGGTTAGGAGCCATTGATTGTAAAAACGGTACTGTACTTTCTATAACCATATTTACTCCCCCTATTCTATTTCCTCATCATCAACGTAGTCTTCTTTGTATTTAGTTACACTATAGAAAAGAACTACTAATGTTGTTAATCCTATAAATACTTTTAATCCTACCACTATGTTTAAATATGGAATTATTCCAGCATGTAATGCATCTGGGAAGTTAAATATAGCTTCTACACCAGATGGTACTAATCCATATATGTTTGTTCCTAAGTTATAAAGGAATGAACCACCTGTAAATAATCCACATAAACCAAGGAATACATAACCTAAAGCTCCAAAGCTTTCTATTATGGACATTCTTTCGTGTGAAAAATTAAATGGATTTTCTTTTAAACCATATGCAAGAATACAGAGAATAGCTCCTGAAGCCATAATAGCTCCTCCCTGGAAACCTCCTCCAGGTGTAATGTGTCCACCAAGAATAGTCATAGCACCATAACCTATTAATATAAAGGATAATGGGTATGATATTAATTTAAGAAGATCACTCATCGTCGTCGCCTCCAAGGTTTACTTTTCCTCTACCAAATACGAGCATAGTTGTTACTACAGCACTAACTAAGATTAATGCTTCACCTAAAGTATCGAATCCTCTGAAATCAAATACTATGTTTGTTACCAAGTTAGGTGCTACAGATACTCCTAATCCTTGATAGATATAGTTGATACCAGGGAATATTAAGGAACTGAAGTTATACATTGAACTTAAAAATACTGCTGAGAATGCTAGAAAAGATACAGCTAATGCTATTTTTCTAATAGAAGATTTCATCTATATTCCCCCCCAGTAGAATACTATTGATATTATTGCTAATGTTAAAACAGCATAAAACATCATATTATTTATATCATCGTTGTGTTCTTTGTACAATTTAGGCATGATTGGTGTTGCATACATAAAGATTATGATTAAGGCAACTTCTACAATTACCATCAATGCAGGACTTACTAATCTAATAGTCAAAGCAGCCACTAATAAAGATGCTATTAAGACTAATTCAGCAGACATGACTGATGATGTTACAGATCCATTAACTAATGTTTTCTTAGGATCATCCCCAAATGTACTTTTTAAAGTTTCGACAAGTTTATCGTACATATTCATTTTATCACCTTATTACATTATTAAAGCGGAAAAAGCCATGACTCCAAGTCTATTTACTACTAAATCAGGACATAAACCTATAATTAAACAAATAATTAAGAAGAATACCATTATTGCCATAGTTGTTTTAGGAACTTTTGCAGAAGATACTTCTAAATCATCTGGTTTTGGTCTAAGGAACATTGCATATGTGATTTTTAAGAATGCTAAGAAAGTTACAATACTTAATATAATCATAATTATTGCAAGTTCTGGTATTCCTGCACTTAATGCAGCTTGACATAACATGTATTTACTTTGGAATACATTGAATGGAGGTACTCCAGCCATTATAAATCCTGCAAGTACAATTAATAATGCTGCTACAGGCATATGTTCTAATAATCCACCAAGTTTACTGATTTTACTTGTTCTTGTTTTGTATAATACTAAACCAAATCCTACAAACAAGAATGAAGTTACTACTAATTCATTTACTGCTTGGAATAATCCTGCTGTTATACTGTATGGAGTTCCTAATCCTAGTCCTACACCAATATAACCTAATTCACCAACAGCTAAGTATGCGATGATACGTTTGTAATCATCTTGCACCATAGCCATACTTATACCTAAAATCATTGCAAGTACAGATACTGCAAGTATTGCCATTTGTACTGATGGTAAATATCCAAATATTCTAATTAATACTAAACCTATGGATATACAACCTATTACAGAGAATGATTGTAATAATACTGATCCACTAGGTAAACCTTTACTGTAAATTTCTGATTTAATTGCATTGAATGGTGGTAATCCTGTTGCATATAACCAACCATAAATTAACATACCTGCTGCAAATAATAATACTGGGTTTGTTGGATCTACTGCTCCATTGTGTATCATCATTACAATATCAGTTATGTTTACGTTACCTGTTAATCCAAGTAATAAAGCAATACCCAATAACATGAAGGAACCGCCTATTTCTCCAAGTAACATGTATTTTAAACCAGTTACATAATTTCCTCTTACTCTTGATACGAGTATTAAACCTACTTGAACAAGAGCTGCTATTTCAAAGAATACATATAAGTGGAATATATCATCTGTTAATACAAATGCCATTAATGCTGCTGAGAGCATGAATAATAAATATAAGTATACTCCAGATGTTTTCTTAGTTTCTGCAATGGATATGAATACTGCACACATTGCAACTATACCTAATATAAATGCAACTACTTGTTGTCCAGGTCCAAATGCATATGTAATTGCTGGGTGGAATAATTCTAGAACTGATCCAGAAATTATTGCTTTAGATAATGCAGGTAATTGAACTGCTAATCCACCAGCTGCTAGAGGTTTATATCCTCCAAAGAAATGGTTTCCATATGTTGCTACTAATGGTACTATTGGTAAACAAATAGCAGTAATAACTGCCAATACTTTTGTTATTTTTTCAGAACCATGTAATAGGTTAACTAATATAGCACAAATTATTGGTATAATAACCATTAATGGTAAAAAGATAGTTCCATCCATTATAAACTACCCCCCATTGCTGTAATTACAGTACTATTCATTATTATCCTCTCCAAATCTTTTATCATTTAAAAGAACGGATGCACTTAAAGTACCATGTCTTTTATATAATACTACTGTCATTGCTAACATTACAGCAAGTGTACTTGCTCCAATTACAATACTAGTAAGTACTAATGCAAATGGTAATGGATATGATGCTTGACCTAAGAAGTTATTTACTTCCATATTTTGTAAAAAGATATATGTAATTCCGTTAACTTTGTAACCTAATGAAATTAATAATAAATTTACACCATCACCTATAAATGCAGCCCCAATAATTTTCTTAACAACATTATCTAGATAAACTAATGCTACTGTACCCATAATCATTAAAAGTGCTGCTGTAATTAAAGCTCCTAATTGTACTGATAACATTAGGAATCACCTTCCTCTTTTGATACAGGTTGTTCTCTTGTTTTAAGAATTGTAAGAGCTACTAATGTTGGTACAATAGCTGCTCCCACTACAGCTTGTGTTAATGCTACATCGGGTGCTAATAAAACTTGATAAATTGCTGCTAAAATAAAACCAGTAATACTAGTTAATACAGCCATTTTAATTAAATCTTTTTGAATTAAACAAACAAATGCACCTAATATTGCAAATAAATATAAAATCCAAGGTACTGCATTTTGTATTATTAAATTTATATCTGCCATTTTATTGCTCCCCCTGTTCTCCACGGAAGTGTCCACTTGCTATTGCATGAGTTGCAAATGGTGCTAATATAAAGTATGTCATTCCTAAAGCTGGTTCTCCAAGAAGTATTAATATTAACACGCCAAGCATATCTACAATACCTAACATTTCTAATCTTCCAAATACGACATATTTAACATCGTCATCGGTATTACATAATAGTCCTTTTGCTGTAATTAAAACGAATATACCGCAGATTATAAATATTAACCCTATAATTAATCCAACAGGATCTACATTTAAAGTAAGTTCTAATGCTGCTTCAGTCATTATAAATCGCCCCCACCTAATACGTAGGATACAGCTATTGTTCCTACAGGACTTAATATAAGTATTGCAAATGCTATGTCTCTACAGAAATCTATTCCAGTAAGTGAAGATACCATTGTTAAAACAATTGCAAGTGCAATTGTGAAACCTGCTACCCCAGCTAAAGCTGAACCAATTGTTCTTCTTGCTGCAATTTTTACATTTGCTAGCATGTAAACAATTAGACATAACATGAGGAACAATTCAGATATTGTTAAAAAATCCATCTCATCACCCTATGTTTATTCTAACATTTTCTTAATATATGGCTCAAGAGGGATAATATCTCCAGTTGAACGAGGTGTTAAAGCTGAAACTGTTAAAACACGTTCTTCTTGATCCATACTAACAGTGATAGTACCAGGTGTTAATGTGATAGTATTTGATAGTATTGCAAGAGATACTGGTCTTTCAAGATCAGGTTTAATCTTTACAACTATAGGATCAACATCGCCCTTGAGACAGCAAATACTTGTGTCAAGTATTGCTTTAATTATTTCGACTACTAATACTACGAAAAATTCTATTCCGTAGATTATTCTAGTTAAAAACATAAATTAAACTCCGTTTTTATTATAAATTTAAATCAATTAGCTATAAAAACTTAATACTTAAAAAAAGAAAAACTTCAAAATTCTAAGTATATAGTATAATAAAATATATATCAAAACCACATATTTAATAGTTATGAAATGATTTTTAGGCATACTTAAAAATTGAAGTAAAATTAGTTAATAACGAACCATTCACTGTTATATAATGCAACGAACAGATAATCCAAATTAATATTAATAACAAAGCCATAGATCTATGATACTTTTTATAACTAACTGGTATAAACAAGCAAAGTCCAGCTGGAGTCCATAAATCCAAGATAATATGACTAATAGCACCAATAAAAAACATTAAAAATACATTACTACTACCAATATTACCATAATCCACTGGAAATAAAAATAAATAAATTCCAACTAGTAACACATACCATAAAAGATACTTTCTACTAACAATAAAATAACCAACAAGTATCATTACAACAAATAATAAAATACTACTTGGCCAAGCAATATTAGAAACTATAAGCAACTTATTAATAAATGGAATAAAACCCATAACAATCAATGTAAATAGAAATGATAATACACTAACACCAAGCAATGTATGTGTAAATCCCCTATGCTTAGAAACATAAAAAATACCTGCAACTAAGATAATAATCATAGCAGATAATGGGAGTTTATCATAAACTGACAAGGCCACAGCAAGAATCACACCAATAATAAACATCACCACAACCTTATTTTTATTATTAACATGATCCATATCTGGTATAGATGCTCCAAGTAGAGCAAAAAACAAATAGAAAAGTGAAGGAGCAAATGGAAGTGCAAATAATATACCTGCTATTGCATGATTTCTATAATTTGACATATTAAAAAATTCACCAAATATAACTTAATATCTAAAGATTTATACAAACAAATATAATAATATTCTCAAAAATAACCAATAAAAACCTAAATTATATTACAAAACAAACAGATATATAATAATATATATCTCAATACACATAGAGAAATATTACTTTTATAAAAAAAAATATTAATTTAATTATAAAATAAAAAGGTGAAACAATGGAAAAAGTAGTATTAGCATTCAGTGGAGGATTAGACACCTCAGTATGTGTTAAATTATTACAAGAAAAATATAATATGGAAGTTATCACAGCATGTGTAGATGTAGGACAACCAGAAGATGAAATTAAAAAACCAGAAGCAGCAGCTCAAAAAATTGGTTCAGACAAACACTACACAATAGATGCAAAAGATGAATTTGCAAAAGAATATGCATTCAGATGTATAAAAACAAATTCATTATATGAAGGATACCCATTAAGTACAGCATATGCAAGACCATTAATTGCAAAAAAAATAGTTGAAATAGCAAAAAAAGAAAATGCTTCAACAATTGCACATGGATGTACTGGAAAAGGAAACGATCAATTCAGATTTGAAGCAACCATCAGATCAGAATCTGATCTAGACATAGTTGCTCCTGTACGTGATTATAACCTAACAAGAACAGAAGAACAAGACTATGCACGAGAACATGGAATACCTCTTCCATCGGAAAAAATATACAGTATAGATGAAAACCTATGGGGTAGATCAATAGAAGGAGGATTACTTGAAAATCCTGCAACAGCTGCACCAGAAGAAATATATGAATGGACAAAATCCACAGTAGATGCACCAGAAACTCCACAAATTGTTAAAATAGAATTTGTTAATGGAGAACCTGTAAAAATCAATGATGAAGAATTAGAACCTGTAGCTCTTATTAGAAAAGCAAATGAAATTGCTGGTAACAATGGAATTGGTAGAATAGATATGGTTGAAGACAGAATTATTGGTCTTAAATCAAGAGAAAACTATGAAACACCAGGCGCTATTCTTCTTATAACAGCACATGCTGCTCTTGAAAAATTAATATTCAGTAGAGAAGAAATTAAATTTGCAGAAAACTTAAGTCAAAAATATGCTGAATTAGTATATAATGGTCTTTGGAATGAACCATTAAGAGAAGATCTTGATGTTGTAAATGATCATATGCAACAAAGAGTAACAGGTACTGTTGAAGTAAGATTACATAAAGGTTCAATGAAAGTTATTACAAAAGAATCTCCTTATGCATTATATAATGAAGAAAATGTATCATTTGAAGATAAAGGAATTGATCAAAGAGAAATGATTGGTATGGTAAAATACTACGATCTTCAAGGTGCAGAATACTCTAAAGTAAAAAGAGAATAGATACCCTATTTTCAATTACTTTTTTTATCCAAAATAAACACTCTTTCTAAAAAAAATTACTATAAAAACTAGAATATATTAAAAAAAATAGTTAAGGGAGTTATACCCTAAAATTATCTTATTTTTGAATTAAACCCTGTGCTCTAAGACTTTCAGTAAAAGATAAGTTTTCTGAAGTATCATCTACAGGTTTATCCTCTTCAGCATCAGTAGATTCTTCTTTAACTTCACAACAAGAAGAATTTATTTCAGATTCAATTGCTTCAATTTGTTCAAGACAATTAGCTGCTGCTTGAGCTATAGGATCTATTACCATAGATACTACTTCATCACATTTAAGTTTCTGTGACATAATAGCTGTCATTGTATCTACTCTTTCAGCTACTGCTTCTTGACCAAACATTTGACAACCAATAATTGTACCATCTAATTTTGATATTAATTTAATGTGTAATGGTTTACTTCCAGGATAATATCTTGCTCTGGATAATGTATCAATATTACTTACTACAACATCAATACCTTCTTTTTGTGCACTTTGTTGTGTTATTCCAACTGCACCCATTTCCATAATACCAATTTGAGATACTGTTGAGTTTAAAACTGGTTTAAATTCAATTTCATGACCTGTTAAATGTTTAGCTAAGATAATACCCTGTCTTACAGCTGTAGTTCCAAGTGGAGATAGTGTAATTTGACCTGTTATTGCATCAATTACTTCAACACAGTCTCCTACAGCATAAACATTTTCCACAGACGTTTCCATATGAGAATTTACTTTAATTGCAAATTTTCCTAATTCACAGCCAATACTTTCTGCAAGTTCTGTTTGTGGTCTTACTCCTGTTGATAATATAACCATGTCAGCAGGTTGTACTTCACCATCAATAGTTACTGATTCTACTTTTGTTTCTCCATTAATTGATTCTACTGCAGAACCTGTGAGTATTTTAATATTTTTTCCTTGAAGGTGTTCTTGGAATTTATCAGACATTTCTTTATCAAATGATCTAGGGAATAATTGTGGCATCATTTCTGCAATTGTTACATTTAATCCTTTATGAGCTAATTCAGAACCAAGTTCTAATCCTATTGCTCCCCCACCAACAAGAACTACATTTTTAGATTTTTCAGAATATGCTAATATTTCTTCTCCATCTTCTATTGTCCTTACTTTAAATACCCCTTCTAAATCCTTACCTGGAATTGGAGGCATTAATGGTTTTCCACCAGTTGCTATTACTAATTTATCATATTTAATATTTTGTTTGTTTCCATCTTTATCTTCATATGTAATTTCAGTATTATCATGATCTATTTCTGTTACACGAGATTCTGTCATGATTCTAATATCTTTACTCATGTATTCTTCTGGTTTGTGCATAATAATATCATCAAAGCTATCAATATGTCCACCAATTACATATGGAATTGCACAAGGAGAATATGCAACATTTTTCTGTGTTGTAAACACTATTATTTGAACATCTTTATTGTATTTTCTTATATTGGATGCTGTTGTTAATCCAGAGGCTCCTCCGCCTATAACTACTATATTCAATTATGTCACCTATACAAAATTATCTATACTTATATATATTAAGTTTATATCTTTTATATTTTAGTTTATTTATTAGAAATATTTCAAAAACTTTAGATTATTCTAACAAACCACGTAATGTAGATGCAAATTCAGATTCAACTATATTTTTTGCTCCAAGAGTTTTAGAATGTGCATCTAACTCTGTTATAACATAATCATATCCCATATCCATTAATGGTTTAACAAGTCTTGGTCCATCAGTAACAGCTATTGTTTTTCCAGGTACCTTTGTTATATCAACTGCATGTGGTACTCCAAGTACTATTGTAACATCACAATCCTCATCTTCAAGTATAGTTTGTGCTTTAATACCTGTAACTGGATATTCATCAAGTCCACCTGTAATATAATCCATTTTTTTATCTACATTACTATTCACAACAGTTGCATGATGTTTTATATATGGAAGTCCTATATTTTCATCTGTATTGGCTATAAATACAGGTAGATTATCAGGATAATACTTTGACCATGGAACAGACATTATATCTGCAAAAAGATAACTTGTTTCTTTTTTAGCATTTAATACAATTGAAACTTTTTTATTTACATTTAATGCATCAATAATCATATTTGCAACTTTTACCTTATTATCCCCATAATTTGGCTGAATATATTCACCTTTAGCCATACCCCTTGTTTTTTCTAGTTGAGTAGCCTTTTGTAACATTTGAGTTTGTCGTTTTACTTCATCTTCATCAATTAACTCAGCTTTATTTGCTGCTTTAAGTGTTAATATTGCTCCTGCAGTATTATCTCCAGAATCAAATCCACCATGTGTTTCCACTACTATTATATTAGAGTCAACATCTGCTTCCTTTACAACCTTTTTCATATTTTCCCCAATAATCATACTAGCACATGTTCCAACTACTCCAATATTTTCTGGTTTAAATGTTTCATAGACTTCTCTAATTGTTTTAGATAATTTTTCACCAGCACCAAATATGAAATCATTCTCACTCATAGCTGTTGTTATTACTCTTATTCCCTCATCTTCAAGTAATCTTCCTGTTCTAAAACAGCAGCCTGCAGGACCATGCATTATAATCACATCCACTTCTAAATCTCGAAGTGTGTATAGTGCTGCTGCTATTGGACTTGGTCTTGGATGTATCATAACATTTCACCTTTTTTTAATCTATACTGTCCAACACTACTATATTTCACATTACTGAATTTTTCACTATCAAATAATGGTAGTGCTGTTATTATTATTTTCTCAATTTTTGATGGATTAATATTTCTATATTCTGGCGTGTCTATCATTACAATTATACAATCTGCATCATATATTTCATCAAGAGATATTTTTTTAGCTCCATGTGCCTCTATAATATCCTCTGATACCTTATCATCATGTACCCATACTTCAACATCTCTTTGTACAAAATCATCAATAAGTATTAATGATGCATTATCTTCTTGTGTTTTAAGTGTATCATCTGTTGTTATTCCAAGTATTGCTACTGTTGTTTCAAACATTGCAAGATGTTCCTTTAAAAACAATTCCTTTTCTGCCATGTATGCCATGTGATATGCTACATAGTTATTTGTATTCCTGGATGTTTCTGATAATTGTACAGTTTCACCATATTCATTTGCCAGATTTATTATCTCTGATGAATCCCTAACAATTTCCTGTTTAAGTACTGGTTGTGGATATGGAATATTCACATTATTATTCATATTTGCAATATCTATTACATCAATTAAATCTATTGTTAGTGCTTCTGAAAGTATTGCCATTTGATTTGAAAGTGCAATTAGAGTATCCTTATATGCATTTTGTAGTAGAGGTATCATTTCTGCTGTTTGAATATGTTTTGTTGTTTTTATTGTTTTATTCATATTTTCATATAGATTACATGTTCTCTTAAGACTATTTTCATTTCTACCTGCAATTATTCTAGTATCTTCTTTAATTATTGTAGTATATGCAAGATTTATATCAGGAATTAATTCATATTCATCTATTATTTTAGACATTTTATATACTGTTCTTGGAGGTACTTTTGTATCGAATATCATCAAAGTATCATCATTTATACTATCACAAATAATGTTACAAGCCTCTTTCAGAGGACTTATATCGTATTTTTCATTAATAATACAGTTTTGTGTGAATATAATATTATCTGCCCTTGAGAAAATATCAACAGTATTTTCTTTTTTAAAATCTGTATTAATACTACCTGTATTATCATATACAATAATTTCATCTGAATTAATATTTGAATATCGTTCTAAATCAGTATCCTTATCAGGATAAATTACAGTTATCATGAAAAAACACCTATTTATTTGAAATAATACTGATAATATCTGATTGTTTAAGTTCCTGTTCACTTGATATTCTCATATTCTTTCTAGCATCAATTGCATGGGTAAAACCTTCACCAATATCAGTATGTATACAATATGCAAGATCCCTTGGATTGGAACCTTTAGGTATGAGAAGTGCATCAGGTAAAATATTTCCTTTCTGATCAGAATATTTATGTTCATCTTCAACAGGATACACTACAATTTCTTCTAAAACATCATATACTGCAGTATTTATAGTTTCTTGAATACCTGTTGAACCATATTTTTTTAGAACATTACTATCAATATATTCTAGTGCCATTTTCTGTTTTTGTGATAGATTCTCTTCATCAATAATTTCAAAGTAATCATCACCTGACTTATATTTTATTAATCCTGCCTTTGTAGCATTTACAAGAGCAAGTTCTGATTCAGCACTTGTTGGTATAACTTTTTCATATTTCTGTTTTAGTCTATTAATGTTTTCTTCTGCTTGTGGAGTATCTATCTTATTTGCAACTATGATAATAGGTTTTGCAAGTTCAAGTAATTTATCTAAAAATCTTAAAATATCATCTTTTTCCCATTTATCATAATCATCATCCATAATTCTTTCTGCTTCAATTACATCATCAAGAAATACTCCTGCGCCACTTAATTGATCTGCAATAACCTTTGCAAAGTTTAAGTGTTCAGACATTACCTTTCTTATGAGTCTTGGCCAATTTCTCTCTAATATTGAATAAACCCACATTGTTACCTCATGTTTTAGAAAGTTAACATCATCTAATGGGTCATGACTTCCAATTTCACATGGATTTCCTTCTTCATCTGTTCCACCAGATGCATCTATAATATGAATTAATGCCCTTGCTTGACTTAAATCATCTAAAAATTTATTTCCTAAACCTTTTCCTTCATGTGCCCCAGGAACTAATCCTGCAACATCAATTAATTCCACAGGAATATATCTTATCCCATCCTCACATTTACCAGTACGAGGATTACATGAAACATCCAATTCACTACATGGACATTTTGCTGTAACATAAGCTATTGCTGCATTTGCATCTATTGTTGTAAATGGATAATTTGCAACTTCTGCCTCTGATAACGTTGCTGAATTAAAAAATGAGGATTTACCTACATTTGGTTTTCCAGTTACTGCTATTTGTAACATATCAAGTCTCCTTTAACTATTTCGTATCTTTTATATAAAAATTAATTTAGATTAATAAAATAAATCATGAATTATCATGTTTAAACTAATTCTCCTATATTATTATATCTCATTACTAATTTAATAATATAAGGTTTTAAAAAAAATAATAAAAATTAATTGGGGATGATGAATAATTTCTACTCTAAACTACCACAACACACATATATCCAAAGTCCATCTGTTTTGCTTCCTCAAGTGTTACATGAACCACCTGTTCATCTGGATAACTTAGTTTTTCACAGATTGTTATTCCATGTTCTGGACTAAAACCATTATCTATAAGATATTCTGCAAGTTCACTAATATGTCTATTTGGAAGAATTATATTTGGAACATTATTATCAATTTTATCTAACAAGTCCTTTGTAGGTGCTTTTCCTCCATGAATTGTTATTAAATTTGCACTATCCCATGGTATTTCAACTTTTGCTGATGCTAACTGAACAGAACTTATACCTGGAATTACATTTAGTTTTGTATTTGGTGATAATCTTTGAATTGTTTTTAACATACCAGAAAAACCTGGATCACCTGTTGATAATACAGATACATTAAGTCCATCATCAAGATATGATACTGCCTTTTTCACAGTATTTGGAATATCTCTTGGCTCTAATACAACCATTTGTGCATCAAGATAGTCAAATAACTCTAAAGATCTCTTACTACCTACTAATACATCTGATTTTTCTATGGTTTCAACAGCATTTAATGTTAAGTATTCTCTAGCTCCAGGTCCTATTCCCACAATATTTAATTTATTCATAACCTACACCTTCTAAAACAGTAATAGTTTTACTTAATAAATTATATGTACATACTTATTAAATAAAGTTAAGTAAAAATATAGACGAGATATTAAAATTATCTAAATATAAAAATAGTTTTTCAAAATAAAAAAAAAAGAAGAAGAATATGATTTTATTTCAATATTCTTATTTATTTAAACTTTCAGTGTCGTGGTTGTTGTTG
>NZ_MAIF01000136.1:0-5260 GCF_001729395.1 Methanosphaera sp. A6
AAAGGTATTGTTTTTAGTTCTATTTTCATTATATTGAAAGTTTCATAATATATTCAATGAATTTCATTAATTTATTTAAAAAGTAGGCTTATTCATATTTTTAATTAATTTTCTTTTATTTGGTATTTTGAAAATGAAATTGTCTTTATAATATCTTACTAAAAAATTAAAGGTAAATTACTTATTCAAGTAATTTATTTACAGTATCAACCTTAGCATCAAGTGTACGATTTTCTAAATCTCTTCTATCATCAATTTTAATAACAGAATAAACTCTACCAATACCTGCTTCAAAAACTGCTTCTTGTGCTTTAGCTAATACTGGATATAATTCTTCATAACTATTAGCTTCAATCTGTGTACCCATACCAGTTAATTGGTAATTAAGATTAGAATCTTTAATAACTTGTACTGCTGCTGTTACAAATTTTTTTAATTCAGTACCATCTGTTCCAACTGGTAATATTGCAAAATCTGCTGTTATCATAAATATCACTCCAATTTATATAACTTTCCATATTTCATAATAGTTTCATCATTCATATTATACATCATATCAATCAGATATGTTCTAAAAGAACCTGAACCTTCATTATTTATTTCCATTTTTCTTCTTGCTAATTCTCCAGAAATAGCCATGGATAAACTTCCAATAATTGCTGCTTCTAGTGGACTTGTAATAGCACAAAAGGATCCGATAACACAGGTAAGCATACAACCACTACCTGTAATTTTAGACATGACTTCTTCACCATTATCAATAAGATAGATACTTACTCCATCTGAAATAATATCTATTGCACCAGAAACTGCAATTGTTGTATTAAGTTTATCTGCAACAGCTTTTACTAAAGAAGCATTTGATTTAATATTATCTTTTGTAATAATATCATCACTTGAAACATCTACTCCTTTAGCTACAGATTTTTCATCTGTAATATTAAAAAGATTAGCAATAGCTTTTATTTCAGACATATTTCCACGAATAACATCAACTGATGATTTATTAATCAAATCAATAGTAATATCATTTCTTAATTTAGAAACACCTACAGCAACTGGATCAAGAACAAGGGGTGTGTTTGTCTTTTTTGTATGACAAGCTGCAATTTGCATTGGTTCTATTTGATCTTCAAGTAAAGTACCCATATTAATGATAGTAACACCTGCAGCTTCAACAAATTCTTCAATCTCAGGAGCTTCATTTGCCATAGCTGGTGATCCACCAATAGCAAGTACAACATTAGCACAGTCATTAATTGTTACATAATTTGTAATACAATGTGTTAATGGACATTTATTTCTTAGTTTTTCTATATTTTTACTACATTGTTCTAACATTTTTTTATCTATTTTTTTAATTTTATCAGTATCCTTTAAAAAAATTTTTCTATAATAATATATTTATAATTATTAATATATAATAATTAGAAGATAGCTTCAATATGGATAATTTAGATATAAAAAAAGTTATGTAGAGGTTATGTTGTTAGGATGATATTTTTTCCTCTTCAATATTTCTATTTTTAGCTATAATTTTATTTTTTTTGGATTTTTTAAGAGCATATATTGTTATAGGAATTAAAATTATGAATATAACAAAAGCAGAAGCTGGTATTCCAAAATACCTTTGTACTTGTTCTTGAATAATAAGCATAACAAGTAATCCACCAATAAATCCAATAATCATTGATTTAAAAGTCATTCCATGTGTCCACTTACAATCCTCTTTCATTTTCCCAAAAAAAGGATCAGCAGGTTCTTTAAAAACGCCCTGATATTCTCCTATTGCTTTGGGAATTATGTATACTGAATAAACTAATAAAACTAGAACTATATATCCTGTTATTTCTGTTATTGTCAAATAAATGCTTCCTTTCATATTTATTTTTTTCTTTATATGTAGTATGTAATTTAAAATAAATATAAATTTTGGTATACGTAAATATTAGTTATTTTTTTTATTAGATAGAAAATATTTAAATTAAAACATAACATATTAATAAATAACTAATAAATAAGGATGGAGATGAAAAATGTACAATAAAATATTATTACCAGTGGATGGTTCAAAAAATTCTGAAAAAGCAATAAAACATGCAACTACATTAGCAATTGATGAAGAAGCAGAAATAGTCATATTGTATGTGGTGGATCATAGAAGTTTAACAAGCCTTCCAGAAAATGCTCTAGAAGATAAAGAACTAGCAGACTATGAAAAACAAGGGGAAGTAGTAACACAACGTGTAGTAGATCAAATAAATGGAATTATTAAAGAAACCTCTCCTGATAAAACAATAAAAACAGAAAAATTAATAGTAGAAGGAAATCCTGCAAACATCATAATAAAAGCTATAGAAAAGAAAGATATTGACGTTGTTGTAATAGCAAATAGTGGAAAAAACTTTGTTGATAGATTCCTTATTGGAAGTGTAACAGAAAGAATAATTAGATGTTCTACTGTACCAATTGTAGTAATACCAACAAAATCAGAGTAAAAAAAACTCTTTTTCAACTATTTTTTTTATATAGAAAACATTCATCTTCATGTGAATATATAACACCTATGGCTTGTAGAAATGAATAAATAATAGTAGGTCCAACAAATTTCATACCTCTTTTTTTAAGATTTTTAGAAATAGACTCAGATAAACTAGATTTTGTCTTATTATTTTCATATATAATCTTATTATTAGTAAATGTTTTAATATAATTATAAAAACCATTAAATTCATGACTAATATCAATAAATACACTTGCATTAACAATAGATGATCTAATTTTTAGTTCATTTCTAATAATTTTTTTATTTGCCATTAATGTTTGAATCTTATCTTCATCGTAACAAGAAATCTTTTCTGCAGAAAAATCATCAAATGCATATCTAAAATCTTCTCTTTTATTAAGAATAGTCTCCCATGATAGTCCTGCTTGAAATATTTCGAGTATTAACATCTCAAAGAGATATTCATCATTAAAATTAGGAACACCCCATTCATTATCATGATAATCTATGTATAATGGATTATCTATATTACACCAACTACATCTAATATTTTTATTCAAAAATATTCCTCACCTTTTCTTTAGATAAATTAGAATTTTACCTATATTATTTATATCATTCATATTTGTATATATATTAAATGTTTCAAAATCATTACAATCATTTATATAATCATAGTCTGTAGATAAAATACTTCCATCTTTAGCATAAAAGACAACAGTTATAGTAAGATCTATCTTTTTTGAAGAGTTTCTTATCTCACCACATACAGTAATACTTTCTTGATTAGAATCCAATTCTGCTACAGAAACATTTGATAGATCAATTCCTTCTTTTTCATAGTTATTTTTTAATTCAATATAACTACTTAATATTTCACGTTTTCTATCAAGACTATAAATATATTCTAAACCCATATTTTCTAGTACATCTTCTTTAGTTTTACCAGTAGGAATATTGATATCTGTAGATATATTTTCTAATGTTTCAATAATTTCATCTTGTTTATCTAGTATAGAATCTACTATTGTATTAAGATTATTATACATATCTTCTAATTTTTCAATACTTAACTCAAGATTGTGGATATGTTCTGATTGGTTTTGTTTATCAGATACTTTTTTATAAACTTCCTGTATTTTTTTATTTAGACTATTGAATTCATTTACCATATCATCATTAATTTTAAGTATTTGGTGTGTATTATGAATTTTATTTTCCTTATTTGATTCCATGGTGATAACCTCAAAAATAAGATTAATTATTATTAATAGATTTTATAAAAAGTATAATATAAATAATTTTATTATACTTTAATTAAATATAAGGTTGATTTGTAAATGATTTTTTATAAAAATAGTAGTATTATATTAATTTTTTCGTTTGTATTTTATAACTTCTAAAAAAACCTGAAAAACCTACTAAAAATAAGGAATCAATCAATAGATTAAAATATAATGAAAAATTCCCAATACCTATTGTTAAAAAATCATATGAAACTAAAGTAAGTAGAACAAAGGAAATTTCCATAATTCAAATAAATCAAAAAAATAGATATAATAGAAGATAAACCAAATTTTAAATTAAATTATTCAAGTTTAATACAACATATGAAAAAAAATGGAAAAGACACAAAATCTTACTTTAAATCATTCAAAAGAAAATAAAACAACAATACAACAGAAAAAAATCCAAAAGAATTTAAAAAAAAATATTTAAAATAGATATAAACAAGTCAATAAAATAAACCTACAATATTCAAAGTATCGGTGGTGATAATATGGATGATGAATATCTAAAACAATTAGACAATACTTTAAAAGAGTATGTTGCAACTATAACAAATAATATTACATTAATAAATAATATTATTGATAAGAATGATTTATTTGGTGTTTCTAAAGAGATTACTGAACTTTACAAAAGAACAGATGATTTATCTAAAACATATAAACAGTTAGATGAAAAAGTAATTAAATCACTAGCAAAACAAGAACAGATATTAAATGTAATGGGAAACTCTAAAAATTTTCAAAAACCATCAAAACTAAAAACTCAATTAAAAAAATCCAAATATGTGGCAGTGAAAATAAATTCTGAAAGGGAAAAGAGAAGTGGGGTAACGTTACATGATTTTAAAATAAAAAAAACCAAGACAAGACAAGGAAATTTCTTCATAATAGATGGTAATGTTTTTACAAAAGATTGTAAAGAATTAGATATAAATGTTTTTTTTGAAATATATGATAAAAATGGGGAATTGGTGGATAAAGACTATGATTTTATATCAGTAAGTAGAGAAAATCCGCTTCAGGAGGTATCAATGTCTTTTGATGTTAAAGATTTAGATTCAATAAAAGTAGTGAATGTATATCCTGAAATAAATAATAATCAAAATATATTTGATTATCAAAGTGTTGATTTGGATAATAGTAGAAATAGAAAAGAAACTCAACCAACTAAATCAATTCCAACCGAGTCATTCTCATTAGTTAATATAAATACTGCAGGTGTAAATGAATTATCAAAACTTCCTGGAATAAATATGATACTTGCAAAAAAATTAATTCAACTACGTCAAGATGGATATATTGTAACTTCTCTTAATGATCTAGGCCAAAAACTAAATTTAAAAGAGTTTGAATTAGAACAATTAGAACCATATATAACAATAGAACAAGATACTAGAAAAAGTAGAACATTAGATATATAATCTAACTTTTATTTTATATATAAAAAAAATAATAATTTTCA
>NZ_MAIF01000137.1:0-11868 GCF_001729395.1 Methanosphaera sp. A6
CTATTTAATGTTATATTAAATTCATTTGAAGCTATATTAAATACACTTGAAGGGGCTTGACTTAATATTCTATAATAATGAACATTAAGTTCTATCCATGTATCTTGATAAGTTATATATGAAACAGTATATTCAAATTGATAAGCAGTTTTTCCATTTAAATCAAAGGTAGTTTGTTTATCTATTTTAAAATCACCAGTTCCATTCATAAGACGATATAAACTATCAGATTTATATGCTGTATCAATAGTTACTCCTTCAGGTAATGAATCTAACTTTGTAATATCAGTCTTTACAATTACCACATCTGTTGCATTTGTTGCACTAGTATTTAATACTGAACCATCACTTGTTAAATCACTGATACTTCCATTATAATAACTATACTGTGAATTATTACCAGGATTTAATAGTAATGTTGAAGGACTATTGGGTAAAAATGGTGTTTTTAATGGATTATCATAATCATAGACAGTCCAACTACTTGCCATGTCAAAAGACATATCATTATCTTCAAAATGGCGTACATTACCATTATTTTCAATATATGTTGGAGTTAAAGTAAAAAATCCTGAAATAAGAACAATTGAAGCTATAAAAAATAACAGTAACAATAGTTTATTTTTCAATATAATCACTCTTTATTTCTTTTATATAAATTATTATCTTTAGAATCCATTGTAACAATCAATGGTCCAAAACATTCAACATCTAATTCCCAAATAGCCTCAGGCATACCTAAATCTAGCCAATTAACAGAATCCACCTTTTTTATACTATTTACATATAATGCAGCACAACCACCTACAGCAGTTAAGAATACACAGTTATTTTCAACTAAAGCTTTTTGTGTATTATCATCCATACCACCTTTACCAACAATAGCTTTAACACCCATAGATAGAACTTCAGGTTCATATGGATTCATACGCATACTTGTTGTTGGACCAATAGCAACTATTTCATAATTATCATCATCTTTTTTTCGAATTATTGGTCCTGCATGGAATAAAACTACTCCTTCTAAATCAATTGGTGCACCTGAATCAATTATTCTTTTATGTGCACTATCTCTTGCTGTGAAAATTTTTCCTGTTAGATAAACAGTATCTCCTGCTTCTAATTTATTAATATCTTCATCATTCAATGGTGTATTTAATTCATATTCCATAATATCCCTTTTTTTATTTTAAGAAAAATTAAATTATTTAATTCATATATAATTATATATTTAACTTATAATAGCTTTTGTTATATTATAATTGAAAATTGTATTTTAGAATATCATTAAATATTAATTAAAGAAAATATAATAATTAAAGAAAAAAAAATAAAATAGGAGACAAACATGACAGTTACAAGTAGAGTAATGAAATTATCACGTTTCATGATAACATTACCTAAAACAAAGATTTCTGTATTCCTCATTTTTGTTGTAAGTTTTATTACAGGTGCTCTTGAGGGCTGTTTACAACCTGAATTATTATCAATAGATACTGTTATATCAGCATTTCTCGGTGGAGGAGCAACTACTTTCTTTTTATTAGGACTTACAGCCATAGCTTCTGGAGGACTTATACATAGTTGTGTTAATAAATTACATAAAAGACATATGAAATTAAAACAAGCAATGTTTCTATCATTTGTATGTATGTTATTTCCATGTTTAACCTACCTTTTAGGATCAATTATTTCATTAGGAATAAAGGTAGATATTACTGGGAACTGTTTAATACTAGGAATATTATTTGGTTTTGCAATAGAAGCTCTTATATTATGGGCTACATCTAATATAAAATATTATCAAGGAATATTCATAGCAGCAATTCAACCTGTATTAACATTAAGTATGTTAGTTCTAATTACTAATCTTGTAATAGCTTCAACTAGTATGGATGCAGTATTATCATTGTATCTTAAGGTTATAATTGGAGCAATAGTTCTGGCAATAGCAATTTATGCTTTTGTAGCGATAATAGAATCACCTATTAGAAATAATTTAGGTGTTGGAGGATTAGAACTTCTAAGTTTATTCATTGCACAAATTAGTGAAGGATCAAATGCAATGGAAGAAATATTTAATGAAATGGGAGAAGCAATTGATACAACAGTTAGTTTAATTAGTTTCAGAACAGAAAAGGGTGTTAAAGCTAATTATATTTCACCATGTGTTCATCCAGGACCAGTAGGTTCTATTGGGGGAAGTAATCTTCCAACAATTATTGCTAATCAACTAGATGACTTTGCAATAATTGCCCATGGGGCAGCAACACATGATTTTAACCCAGTAGCAGCAAAAGAAGTAAATAAAATAACTGATGCAATTAATGGAATACTACCTAATCTTAAATATACAAAAAAAGCAAGTAAATTTCAAAGAGTAAAATCACAAGATGCTAAAGTTGGTGTCCAATTTTTTGATGAAGGAATGATTTTACTTACAACATTTGCACCTCAATCAGGTGATGATATTGATTATGGTGTAGGATTATCATTAATATATGAAGCAAAAGCTGTAACTGGAGTAAAAGATGTGGTATTTGTTGATTGTCATAATAGTCTTGAGGGAAATTATGAACGTTTACTAGCAGGACATAACAGAGTAGTTCAACTAGAAGAGGCCATTGAAAAAATAGAAAAACAAGATATGTATCCAATAAAAATGGGATATGCATATAATCCACTGGATGAAATTCCTATAAAAGATGGTATTGGTCAAAGTGGAGTGAAAATAATGATTACAGAAGTTGATAATCAGAAAATGTTATATGTAGTCTTTGATGGAAATAACATGAAACAAGGATTTAGAGCTAAGATAATAGAAGCTGTAAATGAGGCATATCCTGAAATTGATATGATAGAAGTTATGACTACAGATACTCATCTTGTAAATACAATATCTGGTGGTGGATTAACAGTTGGAGCAAAACATCAGGAATTATTAATTAAAAGAGTACTAGAATTAATACCAAAAGCATTTAATGATTTAGAATATGTTGAAGTAGCATCTGGAACATCTCGTGTAAATCTAAAAACATTAGGTCCTGATAACTCAACAGAATTAGTAACTACTATAACATCAATAGTTTCTGTTACAAAATTATTGGCACCACTAATATTTATAGTAGCAGCAATAATGACAATCTTATGGATTTTCTAAGAAATCCATTTATTTTATATTTTTTTATAAAAATAACTTTTTTTTAAGAAATTTTATTAAATAGAAAAATATTTTTCAAAATTAATATATTTTAAAGAATATATGTTCTTTTATTAAATAATGTAATAATCTATTTATTTATTGATAAAAATATTTATATAGTTTTAATGATTATAATTAATATAACAAGATGGAAAAATACAAAAAAATTTACATAAATATATTTAAAAGGTGATTTAAAATGAGTAAAACATTAGAAAACTTATCAAAAGCATTTGTAGGAGAAAGTCAAGCAAGAAACAGATACACAATGTATTCTAAAATTGCAAAAAAAGAAGGATATGAAAAAATTGCTGAAATTTTCCTTATAACTGCAGGAAATGAATATCAACATGCTAAAGTTTTATTTAAAATGATCCAAGAATTAAAAGGAGATAAAAACGAAATCAACACAGAAACTGGTGTATGTTTTGACTATGGAAACACTGCTGAAAATTTAGCATCAGCTGCTGGTGGAGAAAACTATGAAGCTAATGTAATGTACCCTGAATTTGCTGATGTAGCAGAAGAAGAAGGATATAATGAAATAGCAGTAAGATTAAGAAATATTGGACTTGTAGAAGCTCATCACGAAGCAAGATATAAAAAATTATTAGAGATGGTTGAAGGTAAAACATTCTTTGACAGACCTGAAGAAGTTACATGGGTATGTAGAAAATGTGGATTTGTATATAAAGGTGAAAAACCACCTGAAAAATGTCCAATCTGTGAACACCCATATAGTTACTTTGAACTAGCAGAAGATTTCTAGAACTACAATATTTAACTTAAATAATTTTTTAGGGATGAAAAATATGGCTAAATTTGATTATTATAGTGTTGTTCAATGTAAAAATAGTGGAAATATAATAGAAGTTCTCTGTCCTGGAAAAGATGCTGATGTTAGTCAGTTAAATGTTATTGAAGCAAAAACATCTGGTGAAGGAGAACCAAAACACAAACCAATTATTACAAGAGTAGATGATGGATATAATGTAAAAGTTGGGGAAGTTGAACATCCAATGGATGAAGATCATTATATTGCAGTTATTGAACTTATTGCAGATGGTCAAATACACAAACAATATCTTAAACCTGGAGATAAACCAGAAGCAACTTTTAAAATACCAGAAGCAGATGATGTAGTAGCAAGAGAATTCTGTACAATACATGGTCTCTGGCAATCCTAAAATCCTCTCCCTTTTCTTTATTTTAACTTTTTTTTAGAATCTAATTATTATGAAAAGTACTAATATGAGATTACTAAAAAAAGTGAACAGAATAAATTAAAATATTTAAATATAAAAATAATAAAAAAAATATTAAAGGAATGATTCATATGATAATGAAAGCAAAAGCACCAAAAATTGCAGAAGGAATATATTTTGTAGGAACACTTGATTGGGATAGAAGAGAATATCATGGATACACATTACATGGTACATCATACAATGCATTTTTAGTATTTTCAGAAGATAAATGTGTATTAATAGACAATGTATATCCTGGAGAAGTATACTCTGCTCAAATGTGGGGAAGAATAAAAGATGCATTTGAAGATCAAGGAAAAGAAATGAAAATTGATTATATTATTCAAAACCATGTAGAAAAAGATCATAGTGGAGCATTATCTGAAATTCATGCAAAATTCCCAGATGCACCTATATACTGTACTCCTATTGCAAAACCAGGACTTATAAAACATTACCCTGATCTTGCAGATGCAGAATTTGTTACAGTAGAAACTGGAGATACATTAACTGTTGGTAAAAAAACATTTGCTTTCCTTGATGCTAAAATGTTACACTGGCCAGATAGTATGTTTACTTTCTTAACAGATGATGGAATATTATTCTCAAACGATGCATTTGGACAACACTTATGTAAAGTAGAAAGATTAGATTCTGAAGTACCTGAAGAAGAAGTTATGGAAGCAGCACAAAAATTCTATGCAAACCTTCTTACACCTTTAACACCATTATTACTTAAAAAACTTAATGAAGTTGTAGAGTTAGGTTTACTAGAAAAAATAAAAACAATTGCACCATCACACGGTCAAATATGGACAAATCCTATGAAAATAATTGAAGCTTACCAGAACTGGGCTACAGGTGTATGCCAAAAAGAACAAGCAACATTAATCTATGATACAATGCATTTCTCCACTCAATATATGGCTCATGCTATTGCAGAAGGTTTAATATCTCAAGGAGTAGATGTAAAAATGCACTTCCTTAAGGAAGATGAAAGAAGTGAATGTGTAAAAGATATTCTTGAAAGTAAAGCAGTTCTTCTTGGAGTTCCAACCTTATTTAACAAAGTATTCCCAAGTATTGCAGATGTATTACTCTACACTGAAGAATTAGAATTTTCAAGAACAGGAATTAAAAGATTAGGAGCTACCTTTGGTTCATATGGTTGGGGTGGAAACGGTCCTAAATGGCTAAATGGTAAAATGGCTGATGCTGGATTTGAAATGGTTGATAATTTAGAAATTAACTACGTTCCAAACGATGATGACTTAGAAAAATGTTATGACTTGGGAGTAAAAATAGCTAAAGAAATGAAAGAAATGTAGAACACATCTACATTTAACTTCCTCTCCTTTTTTTTATAGAATTTAATTTTATGTAATAATTCTATTTAAAGATTTATATTCTAAAAAGAAAATAAATTAATAATATGAATGGTAAAATATATTGTTCTTTATGTGGAATGGAAAATTATCCATTATTGAAGTACTGTGATAATTGTGGTAAACTATTAAAAACAAATAGAATTACTCCAGAACCAGTGTATGACACTTTTAATGATGTGCTTATACATAACAAATATAGAATTTTAAAAACAAATATTACAGAAGACACATACAATAAAATAATAGAAAATATAGAAAGAATTATATTAATGAATTTAAATTTTCATTCTAATGAAACCTGTCTTTTTCGTGTATATAAGCTAGTACAACAGTTTTCAAGATTTTATTATGATAATCAAAAAAATACATACGTGTATTTTTCAGGGGATAATATATTTTATAATGATAAAATATCAGAAACTGAAAAAATATGTAAATTACTACATGAATTAGCATCACATTTATATAGTGAAATATTTGAACAGATACTTATGTATATTTTTAATTCTAAGAAAAATACATATATTGAGGCATTTGTAACACTTCTTAGTGCTAAAAATTCCTGTTACATATTAAGTAAGGAGTATTTAGCATGTGTTAGTGAGAATTATTTTACTAGAAATCTAATGAATAACTATTTATTTGTTGTTAATATTATACAAGAGAGGAATATGGATACAGTTGTTGCTAAAAAAATGTGTATGCTTGGAAATACCGTAGCTGATGATGTTATAAAGATTTTAGATAGGTTTATTCCAGAACAATTCAGGGAAGAAATACAAGAACAAGCATTTAATGATAATATTGAACATGTTTCTATGAGTATGTGTGATGTTAAAAAAATTAGTAATTCTGAGAAGATTGACTTGATAAAAGCAATGATAGAATTTTCATACTCAGCATTAAGTGAAAATTCAAAGGATATTATGGATATTAATAGGTTATTGAAGACTTTAAAATGATTAATAGAAATTAGAAAAATATATTCTAATAGAATGAATCTTTTAATAGACTACATACTCTTTTTTGTTCTTCTAAATTATCAAAGAAGTAGTTTTCATCTAATTTAAAATGTAATTTAGATTTAATATCATATCTTATTGATTCTATTGATTTGTTATTCAATAATTCTATTAAATAATTATATGTATCTTGTTTTGGTATTATACAGTAGGGTAGTTCTATAGAATCATAGACATCAATAATATATTTTTCTACTTCTTTATTAAGATCATATTCCTTTTTTAAATTAAGAAAGATTTCACTTAGAAAATCATCAAGAACAGTACCCCCTACAAGAAATACATTGTTATTCCATGAATTAATATCACATATAAATAAGTTTATTAAGCTAGTTATTTTCAGAGTTTTATTTTTACTAAATTCTGCTATTTTAAATTCTTCTTTAAAGGTGTTTCTATATGATTTCCATTTAAATTCTTTAACATATTTTTTACGTAGATTTTTTAGGAATAAAAATCCTATTTCTATTTTATCTAGCTTATCTTTATTTTCATTATATAATTGTATATATTCATCAAATGAATAATTACATAGAAATACATCATAGAATATGATATATGTATTATCTTCTAAAAATTTTACACCCATATCTGTAAGTGTGTATGCTTTGTTGTTAATAAGTAGGTTAAGTTTAGAATATTCTATGTTTTTTATTAATCGTGTGGCTAATTCTGACTTTGTGCCTTCTGTTTTTAATTTATTATTTAATGCTATTTTCATAAGTTCTTCTTTAGATAGATGTGTTAATCTTAAATAATAATTAGCAGAATTTACTGATGTTTTTATAAGATTGTTATTTAATGCATAATCTATAACTACATTAATATCTATAGAATATGGTGCTAGTATTTCTCTTGGAATATTACTTATTACTGGATTATCTTGCACATATCTAAGTAGTTTATATGTTGTGTGAAGACGTGTTGTTTTTGAGTATTTAATACTACTATGCTCTGGTGGATTTGTATTATCTATTATGTTGTATCCAATGGTGTTTTGTGTGTAATTTGTTTTTTTACCACAGTTATGACAGTATGTGTCATCAAAAAGAATTTGAGTTCTACAATTTGAGCAGTATACTCTCATGTATTCTTGATTATATCTGTATATTAGATATTTTTCATCATCATCTAAATCCTTTTGTTTAACTTCAATATCTCTATCATTTAATAATTTATTTATATTGGCTTTTAATTGTGACTCTATGTTATTTACATCTATTTGATTGATATAATATGCATTTAATAGGTTGTTTTGTATGATTATTCCATCTTCTTTTGTTAATCCCAATGCTTTTATATATTTTTCAAATTCATGACCACTTGTTAATTCAATAATCTTTTCTTCACAATTATGTAGCATGTTAATCCTCTCTATAATCCATATTCTATACTATGACTTATACATTTAACTATATTTCCATGTTCATCTTCATATGTTTCTCCTTTTAATAGGTTAAAGTATGTTTTTTGAATGTCTGATAATTCTTTAACTACATTATATTCTATAATTTGTGTATGTTCTTGGTTTTGTACGCTAATGTCATATAGTTTCTCAAATTCAACCCAGCATATACTAAATTCTAGATTATTTACTAGTAAAACTGTAGTTTCAAAGAGAACTACTCCTAAATCATATAATTCATTTATATCTAAAATATTTTCTGCATCTTTTTCAATAATTGTCATAGTTCAAACCAACTTCAATGCTTTTTATTGTTTTAGTAAGTATGTTCCTGTTATAATATTCCATATTATTAGTGTGTATATGGATATTCTTTCAAATAATCCCATGTATATTATCATGTCTTTATTTATTAGTGAATAAGTTAATATTATAAATGATATTGTTCCAATAATTCCAAGTATTAATGATGTATTTCTATGTATTTTATTTGTATTTATTGTTTTTCCCATAAGTATTAGAAATATGTTTCCACATAGTAGTGACATGAATATTGCAAGTTGATGATTATTTATACTTGTTTGTCCTGCAGAGAATATTCCTAGAAAAATAAATCCTACTCCAGTAATTAGCATTAAGGGATAATATAAAATTTTATTTGAATTTATTCTTTTATTTATCTCTAAAATACATGATATTATAAATATTATTCCTAGTATGATAAATGCAATGTTTAGTAGCATATATTGTGGTGAGAAATTATTTGTTATTCCAAGGTATGTTTGGTTAAGTGGCATTGCTATATGACTAACACTGTAATTTATGTATGCTTCATATATATTAAGTGATGTATTTTTAATTACAATGTATTCTATTAGTAAATATATTAAACTACTTAATATAAATATGATACCTGTAGTCTTTCTTTTAATTTTTTTATTCATAGTTTCACCAATTACCATAAATCATCTAATTCATCAGGATTATAACTTGTCATATGGGATCTTTTATCTTCTATTTCATCAACTGGAGGGAGTTCCTTTAATTTCATTTCTATAATCCATTCATAATAACTAGCTAGTGTTAGACCACTAACCTTTCTACATACTGCTCTTGCTCTTCTTTGTAATTCAGCATCAATATTAATGTCCATTTTCATAATTACACTTTCTTTAGCTATTATATTCTTTTTCTATTATTATAGTTACAGGTCCATTATTTACTAAATTAACATCCATAAATGCACCAAATTCTCCTTTCTGAGTATGTACTTTCTTTTCACATTCATTACAGCAGTATTCAAAAAGTTTTTTAGCATCAGTGGGTTTCATGGCATTTGAAAATGATGGTCTGTTGTTATGGGTAACATCACCATATAATGTAAACTGTGGAATTAGAAGTATTTCACCATCAATGTCTTGTATTGATAGATTCATTTTATTTTCTTCATCTTCAAATACCCTTAGTTTCATTAATTTATTTATCATATAATCTGCTTCTTTTTTAGTATCTGTTTTTTTAATGCCTAATAGCACTAGGTATCCCTTACCTATTTTTCCTACAATGTTATTATTTACCTCTACCTTTGCACTTGTAACTCTTTGTACTACTAATTTCATTTATTATCCTCTTCTATTTTTTTAAAAAAGCACTTTTTTATTTGATTTATATAATTATTTTTATTTGTAAGTTTATATAATTCTACTTCCATTAGTGTAATTAATATATATTTTTTTTGTGATGGACGTTGATGGAATCTTTTTCTTTCCTTATTTTAGAAAAAAGTATATATAATATTAGTTATATAATAATGAATTAAAGTTACAAAAGTTTAGGAAAAGATTTCAATGCAACAAAATTTTAATAATATAAATAATATTAACATAAATAACCTAACTAAAATCCTTTATATTGTATCATTTATGTTTCAATGGTCAATATTATCATTTATATTAAATTTAGTAACATTATGGAGATTTAGTCTAATACTATTCACAATATTTATATTAGATGCTCTATCAATGATTATTATAAAGAATAAAACAATAAAAGGACCATCATTCATAACTTCGAAAATATGGAGTCTAATAGATATATTAACTAACAACAAATACAATACAAATCCTTATAATACAGTAAACAGAGTTAAAAATACATACTATTCAATTAAAACAAAAATCTCAGGATTTTTTGATAATATCATAAACTTTAAAAATGAACATTTCAAATATCAAACAGAAAGAAAAAGAAATAGACTTTCCAAAGAAGTGGGAAAAAAAGTTGTTGTTGAACAAATATCACCAGGTAAAAAACTTCAAAAGAAAAGTTTCAAATACAAAGATCGTGCAATGAGTTATGTTAATGTTCTTAAAGAAAATGGATATAAAGACTTTACAAAATATAACATAAATGTTAATACAGGAAGTGCATATCTAATAGTAAATAAAAACAGAGACATTGTTGATATTGAAAATAATTCAATCCAAATGAGCCATGATTCTAAGGATTATGATATGATTGTGGATAATTGGCCTAAAAAATAAATACCCTCCCTTTACCTTTTTTTTATAAAATATACTAAACATATTTAAATAAATTCATTTAATAATATTAATTAAATTATAAAAAAACTATAGGGAGTTTTACAGAATGAAAGTTATAACGCTAATAACCTCATCTAATAAACATGGAAATAGTAAAAAAATTGTAGATAGACTAACAATTGGAATTGAAGATGCAGGTGGAAGTAATGAAGTATTATTTATGGATGATTATAATATAAAATACTGTACTGGTTGTAGAAGTTGTAAAAATGGTGGAGGCTGTGTTTTAGATGATGATTTTAATATGATCATGGATAAAGTACGTGATGCTGATTACTTCATATTTACAGCACCAATATTTTACAATGATATTGCAGGTCATTCAAAAATGTTTTTAGATAGATTTGGATCATTAGGTAACGATATTAACTTGGAAATGAAGGAAAAAAAATCGTTACTTATGATTACACACTTCTCAGATTATATCAATGATTTTGTTATAAAAAATACTCATCGTGTTATAGTATCTGCTAATTTTAAAGTAAATAAAATCTTAGATATTGGTGGTTTATTAACAAAAAGATTTACTGAAGATGAATTAGAATCATTTGAAGATATAGGATATGAATTAGAGGATTATGAAGTAATACCTCATGAATTAGACTTGGATAGTGCTACTGTTTAGGGAATTTATTGGAGAAATATATAATAAACATGAAAATATAACTATTGTTATATAATTATTTATGGGATGAAATAAAATGAACACATTTAATATTGATGGAAAAAAAGTAGATGAAACATATCTAAAAGAAACATTTGATTTACCAGTATTTAATGGAGATTTTGAAGATATATATCAATATCTCTGTGGATTTTATACAAAAACTATAATAAACATAACAAATTCTACCCAAATAGATCAGGAATTAATCAATGCTTTTGAAAGAGCTTCAGAAGATAATCCATATGTAAAATTAAATATAGAAGATTAATTATCTTCTAAAAACAAATCTTTTTTTTAAAATTCAAAAAACTATTTTTAATACATATTACTTTTT
>NZ_MAIF01000138.1:0-7026 GCF_001729395.1 Methanosphaera sp. A6
ATCTAAGGGAAAAACTTACTTTTATTTGATAAATAATCATATTTATTTAATTTTTCTTTACATTTTGTTTTAATAAATAGTATTATATGTGTAGAAAATATATTATTTACATAGAAATTATTTTGAAGGAATTTGTATGGATAGAATAGTTCATTATTCAATAAGAGATATATTATCAGTTGATGATAATTTATCAATAGACCTTAGAATTACAACAATTGGTTTTCCAGTGGATGAAACACTTGAATATCAAAGTTCTGGAAAATGGTTTGAAGATATATCAACTATAAGTAGAACTTATATTGGTACAGATAAAGAAGAACATTGGGAACATTTCCAGTCTAGACTGTTATCCTTTCTTGATGATGGTAATATGCGCGTGATTATGGATATTATGGGACAATTAGATGAATATTCATCTGAAAAATATAAACTTGGCGTGGTTGTAAATTCAGTTGAAATAATAGATTAATTATTTCAGCAGAAACTTATTTTTTTATTAATTTTATACAATGTTTAAAATTATAATAACTTTTATAAATTATCAATTTATATATAACATATATTGTAATACATTTTTAATATATTATTTATAATAATTATGAAACTATTAAATGATAATAAGGGATATATAACTGGTATTCTCATTATGGTCATGATAATACCTATTATGTTTCTTTTAATAACAATAATTGAACAAGAAAATCACTATATTAATAAAACAGTAGAAAATATTCAGGATAATAAATTAACCATTGTAACTAATGATTTTCAAAGGGAAATACCTCTATTAACAAGAAAATCAATGAATAATTTAACATTATCTGTAATTATAAATAGAAAACCATTAGTGAATGCTACCGAAGAACTTATAACAGATATAAATTACAAATTAAAAGAAAAAGAAGTATTTTATGAAAAAAATATGGGTTGTATAATATCATGTAATGTTACAGATATTAAAACATCAAAGACAAATCCATTTCAATTAGAAGTATCATATAAAATTGATTCTAAATTTAGAGAAGATAGTAACATAAGTCAAGGTAAGAAGATTTATGTTGAATTAGTAGATGATGAATATCCAGTATATGATCCATTTGCCATATTAAAAGCAGATACTGCTCTTTCAAATGATATTGTTTATTATAATCAAATAACTCAATTAGAAAATAGTGGAGTATATGATAATGCAATATCTGGTTGTGTTATAAAGCCTTGTCCATATACAAATTATGAAGAACATGGAAATAACAATACAACAATTCTTAATTGTATTAATAATCATTATTATCATGAAAGTCATGATGGTTTATGTATATTTTGTAGATTAGAAAATAAAACATCTTGTCTAGATTATGGTATTGAAACATTTGTAATACCAACAGGAATTGTAGAAAAAGCACCAGTATCTATAGATCATGTTTTATTAAACGATACAGAAGGACAGTATATGGGACAAGTACATATATTAGATAATAATACGATATTATACTTGGATAATGGTCATAAAAATAAGTATGGGTTATGAATTCAAAAGGACAATTAATAATAACAGAATTAATATTGTATATTATAATTATAGTAATTTGTATTTCTATGATACTTTACATATTTAATACAATTAATAATAATCAAGTAATGATATTGGATAATAGAATGACAAATCAAATTCTTGAGGATACAATGGATACTCTTATTATGAGTGAGGGAACTCCAAGTAATTGGGATAATCTTTCAGATAAAGATATAAAAACAATTGGTCTTAGAAAAAATAGTTTATCTTATCAAATAAGTTATAATAAGTTATCTAAACTTAAAAATAATACTGATTTAATCGATGATTTTTTTCCAAAAGGTTTGTCTTATTCATTAATAGTATATCCTAAAAATAATCCTAAAAATCAAGAATATATTGCGGGTGAATATAGCTTAGAGAATAGAAATAATATTTATTCGAAGGAAGTTCCTATAATAATTGATTATGGCTATGATATTTACACTATTAAAAGTCATAAGTATATGAATTATTGTCCATATAATCATAATAATTCAAGTAGTATTTGGCAATGTAAACCTTTTTCAATTAATAGAACATCAATGTATAATGGAATATTTTATATGGTCTCAAATAATGAAACTAATTACATATTATCAAATACATACAATCAACAAGTAAATAACACAGTATCTAATAAAAAGAATATAAATCAAGAGGTTGAATCTTTACTTAATTCAGAAAGTGATACAATATACATTCATATAAATACAAATACAACATCATATTTAGTTTATGATGAAAATAATCTGGAAAAATACTTAGATTCTATATATGATCCTGAAATATACATATTAAAATTAAGTATTTCTAATTAATAATCTAGTGGAAATATCATATTTCCACATTAAACTTTCTTTTAAATATTAAAAAAGAGATATACTAGTATAAGAGATTATGAAAACTATAAATGATTATATAAAACTAGATTTGTATAAAATAGATTATAAACAAGTACTAAATAATTATTCAATTTTAATAATAGGTTTATTTATAATGTCATTTGGTGTAGCATTATCAGTAAGATCTAATCTTGGTACTACTCCAATTTCATGTATACCTTATGTGTTAAGTTTTAAATTTCCATTATCACTGGGAACAATCACTATTCTTTTTAATACATTACTTATTATAATTCAAATATTGATTCTTAGATCAAAATTTCCAAAAATTCAATTATTACAAATAATTGTGAATTTTATTTTTGGCTATTTTATAGATTTCTCATTATATTTAACAATAAATATAATACCAACATCTTATGTGATGCAATGGTTTATTTGTTTTATAAGCTGTATTATAATAGCATTAGGAGTTTTTTTTGAAGTTAATTCTCATGCAATAGTTCTTCCAGGAGAAGGAGTATCATTAGCTATTCATTCAGTTACACATACTGATTTTGGAAAACTTAAAACATATTTTGACACAACAAACGTGATTTTAGGAGTTATCATGTCATTAATTTTCTTTGGTACATTTAAGGGAGTGGGTCTTGGAACTATATTTGCAGGTGTTGTTGTTGGTTATATTGTAAGATTTTATAGGAAACTATTTCTTTTATTAACAAATAAACATCAATAAATCTTCTTTATATTCTTTTTTAACTATTTTTTTTAATATTATCTTTACTTGTAAATCATCATATTTAATCATGTTCTTTTATTCTTAAATATTTTATAAATTTTGAGGTTTTCAACAATTTTTTTTAATTAAATGAGGAATTTCCCCATATTTATTATAATAATTGGGAAATACACCAAATTATATATAGTTTTATTTAGAAAAATATAATCTAGATAAAAAGATACCATAAAAAAAGTGGATGATTTTCAATGGATGAAAATGATAAAAAGATTTTAACAGAACTAATATCTAATTCGAGAATGCCCATATCAAAAATATCTTCAAAAACAGGAATACCTGACTCAACAGTATCAAATAGAATTAAAAAATTAGAAAATAACAATATAATAGAACAATACACGACAATAATCAATCCAGAAGCCATAGGAATAAAAGTTATTGCAATGATAATTATTCAAACAGAAACAGAAAAACATGAAAATGTAGAAATAGAATTACCAAAACTAGACAAAGTATCACAAGTATACAGTATTTCTGGAGAATATGATATTTTAATAAAAGTATGGGCACATACACTAGAAGAATTAAATGATATAGTTAATTCAGAAATTAGAACAATAGATGGAATAGAAGAATTACGAGAATTAATAGTAATGGAAAAATTAAAAGAAGAACCTCTAAAAGTAGATTTGGATGGATAAATAGCGTAACATAGTAAAATGAGGGTAGAACAATGTATCTTACAGAATTATTAAATAAAAAAGTTTTTGACCTTAATAATGAGGATTATGGGAAAGTTAAAGATATAATTATATCTTCTGACAGAACATATCCTCTCATAGAAGCAATAAAAATAAGAGCTAATGGAGAAAATTATTTTATACCCTCATCGAACATAGAAAAAATCACTAAGACAAAAATAAAATTAAATAAACCATTAGAAGACATAAAACAATATCCAAAACAAGATTCAACAATTAAATTATCAAGAGATATACTTGATAGACAAGTAGTGGACATGGAAGGAAGTAAAATAAGACGAGTAAATGATGTGGAAATATCATGTAAGAGGGGAAACTACTATATAATAGGTGTAGATATTGGAATAAATGGTCTATTTAGAAGATTGGGGCTTGGAAATATCTCAAAAAAATTCTATAAAGAAGATAATATAATTTCATGGAATGATATAGATTCATTGGATTTTACAAATTTAAAACTTAAAGTTTCCAAGAAAAAATTAACAAGATTACATCCAGCAGACATAGCAGATATTGTGGATAACTTAGGAATATCAGATTCAATGAGTATTTTAAATTCATTAGATGATGAATCAGCTGCAGATGCATTTGAAGAAATATCTCCCGAAAAACAGAAGACAATTCTTACAGAAATGGAAAAACGCGAAGCAGCAGATTTAATTGATGAAATGTCACCAGATGATGCAGCAGACCTATTAGCATCAATATCTGATGAGAAAAAAGAAGAAATTCTTCAATTAATGGATCCTGAAGAATCAAGAGAATTAAGGGAATTACTAAGATATCCAGAAAATACTGCTGGAGGTATAATGACAACAGAATATGCATCAGTAAAAGGAAATATAACTACAAAAGAAGTAATGGATGAATTGAGAAGAATAGCAGATGATGTGGAAACTTTATACTATATCTATGTATTATCTGATGATGAAACATTAAAGGGAATTTTAACAATAAGAGAATTACTTTTAAATGATGATAATACTCCAATATATGATTATATGAAACATGAATTCATATCTGTTGATGTACATGAAGAAGAGGATGAAGTAGCTAAAATAGTTGCTAAATATAACTTAATAGCACTTCCAGTTGTTGATGAATCCAATAAGATGAAAGGAATAATTACAGTAGATGATGCAATAGATATTATACTACCTACAGCATGGAAAAAGAGAATTCCAAAAATGTTTAGATAAAAATATGAGGTAAGATATAATGACATTTTCAGACTTTGTAAAACATAAATTAAAAAATTATCCAACTCTTGCTTCTATATTTATATTTATATCAGTATTAGGACCGGGATTAATAACAGCAATGGTAGATAATGATAGTGGAGGAATATTAACATACAGTTTAGCAGGAGCACAGTATGGATATAATCTCATCTGGACATTTATACCAATGATATTCTCATTAATAGTAGCCCAGGAAATGGGTGTTAGAATGGGAATAATTTCAGGTAAGGGACTTGCAAGTTTAATACGTGAAAAAGTAGGGGTAAAAATAACCATATTTATAATGATAGGATTGTTAATAGCAAATATGGGAAATACACTAGCAGAATTCTCAGGTATAGTGGTATCCTCAGAAATATTTGGTATACCATCATATATATCGGTAATATTAGCTGCAATAATAATATGGTTACTTGTAATAAAGGGAAATTATAAAAATGTTGAAAAAATATTCATAATATTCTCATTAGTATATATTTCATATATAGTAGCAGGATTAATGGCACATCCCGACTGGTCACTAGTAGCAAGTTCCGTAGTACCAAAGGTACAGCTAGATACGCCATATATTACAATGGTTGTAGGACTTATTGGTACAACAATAGCTCCATGGATGCAATTCTATCTACAATCATCAGTTGTAGAAAAAGGAGTAAGTAAGGATGAACTTAAGTATTCAAGGGCAGAATCAATACTTGGACCAATATTTACTGGAGTAGTAGCATTATTTATATTAATAGCATGTGCAGCAACAATACATGTTGTAGGAACACCTGTTAGTGATGTAAAAGATATAGCAACTGCATTAATTCCTGTTGCAGGTGAATATGCTGGAATATTATTTGGATTAGGATTTCTCAATGCATCATTATTTAGTGCAATTATTCTTCCATTATCCACAGCATACTATGTATGTGAAAGTTTAGGATTTGAAACAGGAATTTCAAAAAGCTTTAAAGAAGCACCAATGTTCCATGGATTATATGCTGGTATGATATTTGTATGTGCAATAATTATATTAATACCAAATATACCTTTAATGCAAATATTACTCTTTTCACAGGTACTAAATGGTATACTTCTCCCATTTATATTGGTATTGATGCTAATGATAATAAATGATAAAAGAATAATGGGGGAGTATGTAAACTCTAAATGGTATAATATAGTAGCATGGATAATTACAGTTATAATAACTATACTTGTAATTATATTGGTAATAACAAGTTTCATGTAATAGAAACTTCTTATTTTTTTCTATTTTTTTAAATATTGTTTATTTTTATCTTAAATAAAAAAAGAAGTATATGTATTTATTACATATTATAAATCTACCCTTCTAGTGTAGTTGGTTGTTGTGTATTCTTTATTTTTAGAAATCAACACATAAGGTCGTAGTTGCTCTAATTGATAATCTTTTAAATTTAGTTTTTCTCCTAAATCATACATTGATTTAACATAATTTCCATTTTCACGATATTGGATAAGTTTTTTAGCAGAAATTATAGTTATTCCAGGTAACTTTTTAATATCATCAATTCCTGCAGTATTAATATCTATTTTTTCAATGTTTTTGTTCTTTCTATTAACTTCATTTGGTCTAATATTTTCATTATTTATATTATTGAAGTCATCAGCTGGGTTATGTTTATTGTTTTGGTTTTTATTTCTGTTATTGTTTCTGTTATTGTTTTGGTTTTCTGTGTTGTTATAGGTATGTTCATCTTTATTTTCAGGAGGTTTAAAACATAGATATAAAATATAAAAACCAATGATAAAAAATAAAATAACACTTCCTGCAGGCCACAAAGCTCCAACAATAGAGATTAAAAATATAAGTGCTACACATCCAATACACGCATCATTGTCTGACAATTGAATC
>NZ_MAIF01000139.1:0-14733 GCF_001729395.1 Methanosphaera sp. A6
CAATACTTCACTAGTGAAGGTGTTTTAAAAGCTGATGTTGTAACTAATGGAAGTAAAATATTCCTTTCAGGAAATTTAATAAACAAAGAATTCATATTTGACAACATTAAAGTATATGTCGGAAATAATGATACAGCAAAATTAATTAACTCTGTAATTAAAACACAAAACAATGCAAAAGTAATTATTGAAAACATAAATATTAATAATACAGATTCTGAAAAAGAATATGTTGTTTTATTTAATTCAACAGGAAATCAACTTATTAAAACTAATATTGATGTTAATACAACACATAAAATACATGCAATAGTACTTGCTGATGATGAAAACACAATAGAAAATGTTGTTGTTAATGTAGCAGGTCCATCAAAAAATATTGACTGGACACAGAATGTACAAATTGCAGATACTATTGGATTATTAATTACATCCAGTAACAACAATATAAAAGTTACAAAAATCAATTTATATGCACATCCTAATGGTGAAATGTTTGGTACAGTTGATGGAATAGATATTCAGTCACTAACTAATAACACTGTAAAATCTAACTTAATATATAATACACGTGTAAATGTGACTGGTGGTCAATATGCATATGGTTTAAATATTAAAAATGCAGAAAATACAAACACTTCCCTTGTATGGTCTGATGTAAGATCTGATAATTATGCATGTGCATTCCAATTAACAGGTATTGCAAGAAATAACAGTATTGCAGGTTATGCTTATGCTAACGCTCCAGTACTTGCATATGGAGCTTACATAACAGGATTATGGTCTGGTGGTGTAAATAATACAAACATATCTAAACTTTACATACAAAATGTTACAAGTAATGAAGCATATGGAGTATGTCTTGAAGGAGTATTAAATACAACCATATCTGATGCTACATACAATGTATTTGGAAATAAAACATTTGGAATAGTATTAAATAATACAGAAAATACTAATATCTTCAAATTAACAATAAAAACAGAAAATACAAATGAAAATTCATCAATAATAATAACAGACAAAACTAAAAATACAAACATCACAGGTACAACCCTAAACTCAAACAATGCAAATGGTGTTAATTTAATTAACAACACAAACACAAGCGTAGTTGGAAATTACATCAATATAAACAATATGATTGGTGGAAATAACGCTGTAAAACAAGTAGAACTAACAAACAATAATGTTACAAACAACATACCAAATATTATTGTAATTAGTGATGAAACATATCCTAATTACTTTAATGAAAATTCAACATTAAATATAACTGCAGACATTATTAACATTGGAAAACAATTAAATAATAAAATATTATACATGAATACAAATGCAACATTCTATAATCCATATAATACAACAATAAACAATGTATCATTCATATTCATTGGAACAAATACAAAATCTGTAACATTTAATGGATTAAAAATCAACAATGTAAATAAATCAGTAATAGAAACAAAATTAAATACAACATTACAGAAAAACGTATACTTCAAAAATGGTTACATAAAACTTACTGGAGAAAATATCACTGCAATAAACAACAATGGTAACACTCTTTACTTATCAGTTGAAAATACCCAAGCTATACTTAATGCTACAAACAATGCATTATTTATAAGTTATACTGGAAGAGGTTACTCATACATTCAAAATTCAAATATAACTGTTGATTCTGGAAATATATCCAAAGTTATACAAAATGATAATGGAACAGTATCAGGTGCAAATAACAACATTAAACAAACAGGTAACATTGCTATAACAATAAATGGTACATGTATCATAAATCAATATGATGGATTTAAAAACAACAATATCACAATAAGTGGAAACAACATTACAGCAATAAATATAAATCAATATGCTCTAACTTTAACAACATTACAAAATAATAAATTCAATCTAACAAGTTCAAATCCGGCAATAGCAATAAATATGGAAAATACTGGATTTGCAGGTGGTTGGAGTTGGAATCCTCAAGGTACATCTATAAAAAACAATGTATTTATTATTAATGCTGTAAACAAAAATACTCCAGTAATTAGTTTATCTGGTGGAAGTTTAAATTCAGTAACTAATAACTATATAGAAGCTCGTGATGTATGGGGTAATAATGCAGTGGAAATAATTGGAGAAAATGGAACAATAGAAAATAACAATCCAAATAACAATACAAATTATACTGCTATAATGAATATTACAGCACCAACAACCACTAGTGTAAATAAAACTATTGATGTAAATGTTACACTTACAGATGTATTTGGTAATCCAATAAAAGAAAATATAACAATTACAGTAGATGGTACTGAAATTGGTATAATAGATGGTGCAGGTAGTATTACATACACACCAACTACTGGTAAAACTAGTACAATAACTGCTACATTTAATGGTAATGATAAATATGATAGTAGTGTAGTATCAACTACATTAAATGTAATGAAACTTAACACTACAACAACAGTTAACACACCTACTGGTAAATATAACGATACAATAACAATTACAGCTAATGTAGTTGATTCAAATAACAACCCTGTAAATGGTGGAAAAGTTGTATTTATTGTAAATGGTGAAACAATATGTGACAGTGAAGGTAACATAATCTATGCTAATGTAGAAAATGGAGTTGCAACTATAAATACAACTGCTCTTAGAACATGGGTAAATAAATATTCCACTATTTGTGCTGAATATATTGGAAACGATGTTTATGGAGATTCAACAAGTGAATATTCCACAATGAATATTTCCCTAAGAACACCTACAGTAACAATACTTACTGATAAAACAAGTGTTAAATCAGGAGAAAAAGTATTATTTATTGTACAAGTACGTGATGGTGAAAAACTTGTAAACCAAGGATCTGTTATATTTAAACTTAATGGTATAACATTAAAAGATACAACAGGTAATATTTACATAGTAAAAGTAGAAAATGGAATTGCAAAACTAGAATACATAATACCTGATGGTTTCAGTGCTAAAAACTACACATTAACAACTGTTTATGTTGGAAAAGATTATGAAAGAGGTAGTGATGTATCATCATTAATAGTACCTAGAATCAACACATACATAAAAACAGAAATGACAAACATTACAAGTGACAATGCAACATTAAAACTAACAATATTCGATGAAAACAACAAAATAATACTACGTAATACAAAAGTAACAGTAAAAGTAAATGGTAAAACATTCTACAATCAAATCATAGTATCAAATGGTGTTGCTAACTTAAACTTAAACTTACCAGTAAGTTCAAAACCATATAACATAACAGTAATAGCAGGAGAAAACAATGCATATGCATCAAGTAACTATTCATTCATGTTTACAAACACAGTAAAAATACCAACAAAAATAAATGCAACAGCAAATGTAGTAAACAATAAAACAGCAGTTGTATCAGTAAAAATCTATGATAACAACAACAAACCAGTAACAGGAAATACAAAAGTTGTAGTAAAACTCAATGGAAAAACACAAGCAACAACACACGCAGAAAATGGAGTAGCAGACTTAAATATAACAGTTCCACAAATTAAAGGAATGTATAACTTAGTAGTAGTAACTGGTGAAACAGCAAAATATCTTGCATCACAAACAACTATACCACTAAGAGTCTAGAAAAAGTTTTGGAGGATCACGGTCCTCCAATACATTTACTCATTTTAAATAAAACTTATTTTATTAAAAAAAAGTATTTTATGGAAATAAATTATTTAAGACGTCCATAATCATCTATAATATCTTCAATAGACTTATCTTGGCCTAATTTTTTAAGCATATCTTTTGCAGGATTGGTTCTATTTTTTACTCTTTCATATAATGATTCAAGAAATACTTCTTCACCATATCCACGTTCAATAAGTCCTTCTTTTGACAAGTCTAGTATTTGTTTAATTAGTGTGTATAATTTATCCTCATCTACAAAGTTAGGTAGTTGTCTTTTTACAAATAACTTTCTAAGTTCTGATGCATTATATCCTCTGTGATATATTACCTCATCATTTTCAAAGATTTCTTCTAATTCATATAATTTATTCTTTAATCCTAATTGAAATGCTCCAACACATAGAACATCTTTTATTGGTTGTGTACATGAACTTCTATATTCTATTGTTCCACGATATGTTAAATCTAGAAACTTAAATGAACGAAGATATTCTATATCACTAATCTTAGGAGTAATTGTTATTTTATCATACACTCCCTTATCACAGTATTCTCCTTCTACAGAATCCTTTCTAAAGTAGTCCATTATGTTGATTGTTGGAAAATTCACATAAAGACCATTTCTCATAGTACAGTATATATTCAATGATTCAATATATGCCATTAGATCATCAATATCCTTTAGTTGTGTTTCATACATACCAATATTATGTGGATTTATTCCATGTGTACTATCCTGCCAGAACATATCTCTACAACATAGTAAATCCTCATTTTCTCCAAGCAACACTGAATTTGAGAAAAGTATTGCTTTTATTGGTTCTAATTTTGAGAAGATATTGATTGTTTTTATTAAATTATCATAGTTAACATCAAGTTGTATCTGTGATGCACTTGAAAACATTCCATATTCTGGATGATCATGGAAGTATTTTGGTAGTTTTGAATATCTTGAATATGAACAAAGATGATGATATAACATTTGATATCTTTCATTTGGTATTGGTATGTGTTTATTGTATATTCTGTAGGGATTTATTCCAAGTCCTGTTAGTGTATGGTTGTGTTTTTCAAAAAGTTCTTTGAAAAAAGAATAATAATCACAGAATCGTTCATAGATATTGAAGAGATTTGTTTCTCGTCCAAATGAAAATTCTAAGTTGTTATATGAACAGTCATAGGATATTATGTCGTTGTTTTTTTTATTTATTAATGAACAGATATGATTGTTATGATCTATTGTTTGTGGTTTGAAGTTAGTGTATTGTTTTTTAAATTCCTCTGTTATTTTATGTACTACTTGAAAGTCAACTGGTTTTTTTTCTAAATTTAATATTGGAATCTCTATTTCTATTCCTATGTAATTATTCTCATTATTCTTTGTTGATTCTATAAATCTTTGATATAAGCCTTTTTTTATTTTATCTTCAGTGATAGTTGAGAAATTCTGCTTCATGCATTTCACCAAAATTATTAATTATACTCTCCCTTAAACTAGGATTAACATGATTCATTATGTAATTAAATTGATCTTCTGTTAATTTATAAGTATATTTATGAGATTTTCCTCTATAGATTATTTCTCCATCTTTAAGTGCAAATACTGTGTTTAATGGTACTAATTTCCATGGTTTATCATTTAATTTCTGTGTTGAGAAGTATATTGTCTTGTTTATTCTCTGGTAATGAAGGGAATTTCTTGTATTTGAATGTGCATATGTGTATGTTCCATTGGATATTATTGGATTTAATTTATTTCCTTCTGCTAGTTTTGATATTATTTTGTTAATGAAGTTAAACTGTTCTCTATCACTTAAGGGTTGTTGTCTTTCTTTGTAGTTAAGTCTGTCAATAATGTACATTAATATTCTTTCTGAATCTGTGTTTCCATCTTGTGTTTTTTTATATTTATTAAGAAGATCACACTTGAATATTGTTCCATTATGTATTAGTACCCATTTTCTACCATTGTTATCTTCACTGATAAAGGGATGACAATTTGCTACATCCATATTTCCCATTGTTGCAAGTCTTATATGTGCTAGTGCAGATTTTGTATAAATTGGATTTTTTAGTATTTCTTTTAAGTGTCGACTCTCTGTTGCTTCTATTGGTTCTTTTTCAATGTGTGGCTGTTTGTTGTTCATTAGTGCTAGCCCCCATCCATGTGGATGCATATTACAATGTCTATAGAAACTTTTTAAGTAATTGTTTATATGGACAGGTTGCTGACTACTAACACCAAATAATTCACACATTGTTTTTACCTCATTTTTATTTTTTTTCCTTTTATATAATACTAGAAATAGATTTTTATAGTATAATATCTCTTTTTTAAGTTATTTAAACTATTAACATGTTTTTTATTTTAGTAAAAAAAAATCACATAATATAACATTGTTAATCCAGTATATAACATTGTTATGTAATTAATAGTATATAAAATTTTAGACAATAAATAATAATACTACTAAAGATTCCCATCAATATCATGTTCCATGTGGAAGCATACTGGTAGGTTGTGTAGTGTGCTTAGGTCTTGGTATATTTTTTCTAGTAATGTTACGGGTATGTCTACGTATAGATTGTTTTTACATTTTGTGCAGTTGCATTTATTTTTATTTATGGTAACACCTCAAGTTGTTTAATAGTACATGTAACGATTAACAAAAAAAAGAGTTTATAATTAATATTAAAAATTAGAATTTGAAATGAACATTGTATAACACATAAAAACAAAACCCCGAGAAAAACAAACAACCCGTTCAACAAAACAACAAAAACACTAAACAAAAATACATAAAAAAAATAAAATTATAAATCAAAATAACATTCTCACTGAATAATTATCATCTCTTCTCAACAAAATTCTGTACCCTCATAATAATATAATCTTTTCCATTGTGGATGTTTTTTTACAAACCATTCAGCAATTTCAAGAGGTGTTTTCCAATATTTATAATCCATAGCTGCCCGTTTTACTTTACCTAAAATTTTCATATATGTCTTATGATATTCTCCTTCACTATAAAGGTCAGATAATCTTTTTTGAAACTCATCAGTAATTACTGAATATAGATTAAGACCAAGATATTCTTCTGGATGTGCTACCGCATATTCATATAATTCATCTTCAATTTCATGAAGATATTTTGGATCAGGAGAAGCCCATATTCTTTTTACCATATTTTATCACACCTTAAAAATTATTAATTTGTTATTAATATTATATCGTTTATATTAATTGAATCTAGAAAATGTTTAGGTAGTGGACCCTTATCAAATTTAATATAGGTTTCATTTGTAATAGGTTTTTCATAGATTTCATAATGATTAAAGTCACTGAAGTATACTAATTTACATATTACTGTTTTACCCACATTTTTTTTATTTTTACACCTGTTTATTATATATGAGATTAATGCTTTAAATTTTACCATATTAACATTCATTATAACCACATTCCGTAATACAATTAATATATTATTTAGCAGGAAATATTTTATTCTTCATCGTCATAATAGTATAATTCTTTCCATTGTGGATGTTTTTTTACAAACCATTCAGCAATTTCAATAGGTGTTTTCCAATATTCATAATCCATGTCTGCTCGTTTTACTTTATCTAATATTTTCATGTATGTTTTATGGTATTCTCCTTCACTATAAAGTTCAGTTAGTTTATTTAGAAACTCATCTGTACTATCCAAAGATAAATTAAGTCCAATATATTCCTCTGGATGTGCTACCGCATATTCATATAGTTCATCTTCAATTTCATGAAGATACTTTTCATTAGGATAAGGCCATAAGTCTTTTACCATATTTTATCACCTTAACTTAGTTTGTTATTAACTATTATATCGTTTTATTTATATTAATTTTATTATTACTTCAGTATTCCTTTCGTTTCTCGTGTTTTCTACTTCAAAGTTTTGTCCTGCCATTATTTGTTACTGGATTTTCTGGTTTGAAAGGATCATCAGGTAATCCTGGAGGTAATTGTGGATATTTCTCTTTTGATGGTTTATCATGTGATTGAGTTGGATTATTATTAGAGGAAGGTGTTGGATTTGGTAATTGTGGATTCTTTTCAGATGGAAGAGATGGAAATTGTTTATGTATTCTTTGTCTTATTCTATCATAGATTTGTTTATATTTTACACGTGCATCTTGTCTTGTTTCTTCTTCTTGATTATTTAGATTTATTGTAATGTCTATTGTGTGTTTTATGTTTTTGTTTCTGCGTATTTTATCATATTTGTGTTCAATGTTATCATAGATTTTATTGTTAAGGTTATAGTCAAAGGTTGGACTTCTTCCATTATAGTATGATTGTATTGTTTCATTTCTGAATGTATGATGCAGAAGGTATAACTGCATGAATTTATTAAAAGTCTCATCATCTTCAAATACTTCAGGGTGAAACATTAGATAATAATAAAGGTAATCTTTATTTAAAAGTAGTAAGTATTTAAGAAGAGGTCAATTGTATCTTTACATGTATATAGATACTTTATTATTTGAGTATAATCCATCAAGAAACTACATAAAGAATTCAAATAATTAAATACAAAGCAAAAACATAAACTTAATGCAACAAAACTATGGATAACATATGAAGATAAGTGGGTAAGAATAAGTCACAAAGAATTAGATGGAGAAATAACATGAATAGGAAAGTTTTGTATAACTTAACTAACAAAAATATATAATTAACAAAGTATTAATAATTGTTACATACATTCTCCATATAAAAAAAAAATTTATTTTAAATAGTTATATAAAGTTGTGTGTGAATTTTTTTATGTTTTCTATGTCATTGTTGTTTGGTCGTCCCGTGTTCATTCCAACAAATTCTCCTGGACAATGAAATTCCTTAGAACTTATTGGTATATTATATAGTTGTGCCAATTCTTTTACTTGTTCATATGTTGATTCTATACTTCCTGCTGTGCTAAAGTTAACTATTAGTCCTATATTTACATTAATGTTGTTGAAAAACTTTGTAATTGCTGGATCTATACTGTTTCCATATATACTACTTCCTAAAAATAGTATATCCACATCTTTCTCCAGTGGTTTATCTATTGTTTTTGCAGTTATATTCAGTTCTTCTGCTATTGCCTTTGCTAATTTTTGTGTGTGTCCTGATTTTGTATAATATCTTATTTCTATATTCATAGTAATATCTCATATTATTATATTTTTAAGTTTGTAAGTGTTGGAAATTAAATTTAAACTTAGTGATTGTATTTATGTTTTTGTTTATTTATGAATTTTCATGTATGGTTTTATTATATTATAAATACAAATATAATAATACAATACTGATTTATGTATTAATATAATAAGGAGGATAATAGTTATGAAAGTATTAGGAGTTGTAGGAAGTCCTAGAAAAGATGGTAATTGTGATGTTTTAGTAAAAGAATTTTTAGATGCTGCTGATGCAGATACAGAATATATCTTTTTAAATCATAAAAAGTTATTTGGATGTAATGCATGTATGGCTTGTGAAAATGGTGATTGTGTTATTGATGATGATGGTAATGATATTATTAAATCATTGTTAGATGCTGATGTTTTAGTATTTGCAACACCTATATATTATGGTCAAATGTCTGCTCAGGCTAAAGCATTTGTTGATAGATTCTACCAAATTTCTAGAAATGAAAATAAATCACTTGAAGGTAAAAAAGTTGTAACTATCTTTACACAAGCTCAACCTGAAAATGTATTTGGTGATTATATTGATTCATTTAAAGTAATGCCTTTTGGATATATGGGTATGGAAGTTATTGGTAATGTTACTGCTATGGGTACTTCATCTAAAGGAGATAAAGAAGAATTAGCTAAATATATTGATGAAGTAAAAAGTATTGCTTCAAAATTATAATCTCTCTTCTCTTTTTTTATTTTTTTTTTATTTGTGTTATTTTATATTAAATATTTATGTTTGTTAGGAGGAAACTTTTTTTGATAGAGAAAATTAAATTTAAAATGTCTTGTGGTGAAATTTATGGTTTTTTATATCTTCCAGATAATATAACATGTACATTTCCTATTGTTATTTTATCACATGGATTATCCTTAAATCATACATACATGAAACCTTATGCTGAAAAATTATTAAAATATAATATTGCAAGTTTTATATTTGACTTTAGAGGTGGAGGATATGGTTGTTTAAGTAGTGGTAAAATAAGTGACATGACTCTTAATAGTGAAGTTAGAGATTTAATGAGTGTAATTGATTTTATAAAATCACTAAAATCTATTGATAATGATAGAATTTATCTTGCAGGACATAGTCAGGGTGGATTTGTAAGTAGTCTTGTTGGAGCAAAAAGAGTATCTGAAATTAGGGCATTGTTTTTATTTGCTCCAGCATATGTTATATGTGATGATGTTAGAGAGACTACTAAAAGAGAAAAAAATGTTTTAAATTTAATGCCAGAACATACAAAGGACACCTATATTAAGTGTGCTAAAAATGTTAATTTATACAATGATATAACAGATTATAATAAATGTGTTTATATATTTCATGGAAAAATGGATTCTCGTGTACCTATATCATATGCATATGAGGCATGTAAAGCATATGATAATTGCAAGTTAATTGTATTTGATAATGAGGAACATAGATTTAGTGATAAAACAAAGGATGTTGTTGTAAAAAAGATGAGTGAAGTTATATTAAAATAAACTCTATCTTTCTAAAGAATTATTAACTTATTATAAGAAATATAATATGTAGAGGATAATATTTTCCATAATATTTATATTATTTATTATTAAGAAAGATATGGAGGTAAATATATGGTAAATCCTAATAAGAAAGTTAAAAGACCAGATGGTTTAGGTAAAATATACAAATATAAAACTGATGAAAATGAAAATATACTTACACTACCTATAAGTGAATTATTAAAAGAAAATTACATCTATATCTATAGGGCAATAAATAAAGAAAATTTCTATATTGCACCAGATGATTCATGCTTCTTTTTTAAAGAAATTATATATGAAAATGAGGTTGTTGGATTTGCAACATACCGGCCAAGTAATATAAATGAAAGCTCACTTGTAATGCAGTATATTTATATTCTTCCAGATTATCGTGGAAAAGATTTACTTGTAGAAGAAATTGATGAAGCTGCATCATTATTTGAGTCAAGTATATTAATTGAATATCCAAGTAGAGCTATTGTTGATGTACTTATTAAACATAAACTTGCAAGAGTATTTAATAATCGATTTGTTATATCAAGAATTCCATTTATTATTCCAATGGTTTCACTTAGTGATGCAAATAGTAAAGTTGTAAGAGAAGAATTTGATATGACAGATAAAAAAGGTTATAGTAAATTATCATTAGTATATGACCTAGATTTATGTGCTGTTGTTGGACTAGCATCTAGTGATATTGAAAACATGTATACTGAAGATGTTACTGAAGATGATGATTTAAATAATTATAATACAATGAGTCTACCTCTTAGAGTTGATAATGAAAAATTCAATTGTATAGAAAAACGAGAAAATGAATCTATGATACAAGATGAAACCTACTTTAAAAAAGTACGTGAGATTATTGATAGTCAGGATGAAATTATTCAAAACTGGTTAACAATATTATAGATTCTTCCACATCTATTTTTTTTTAAAAAAAAGGAAACATATACACCTTCCTTTTAATAATTATAAAACATTATTATTAAAAAAACTATTTTTAATAAAATAATAAAAAGAGTATATTTTTGAGTAAAAAGAAATTATTTATGATTTAAATCATTAAAAAATAAAACATCATCACAAACACAATCAAGCAACTCTATATCATGACTTACAACTAACAAGCCAATACGACGTTTTCTACACTCCTTAATTAAATAATGCCAAATTTGTACCTGTGTAACACTATCTAGCATTGTTGAAATCTCATCAGCTATAATAAATTTAGTTTTAGGATTCAAAGCTCTAATAATAGAAAAACGTTGTAATTCGCCACCAGATAACTCATTAGGCCAACGTCTCATCCAATTTTCTTTTAAACCAAAATTATCTTTTAATTCTTTTGAAGGATTCCATGATTCCTTTAAAATATCATTCATATACCATCTAGGATTCATAGTCTTTTCAGGATGTTGAAATATTAATTGAACAGGATAAACACCCTTATCTTCAATTGTTTTATCATCTATTGTAACATTACCTTCATAACTACTAATATAACCTGATATAATTTTACATAATGTTGTCTTTCCACAACCACTATCCCCAAACAATCCTATTATCTTATTTTCAGGTAAAGATAAAGAAATATTATTAAGAATATTTCTATTATTATAACCAAAGGTAATATTTTCAGCTTTAAGAATCATATATTAAACCTCCCTATTATATAAATGACATCTAATCTTAGCATTATTGTACTTAATTAATATAGGCTTTATATTTTTACAAATATTCATCTTACATGGACAATTCTCATAATAAACACAACCTTTAACATCTTCTAAAGGTTGTATGCCTTTAGTTAATATGAAACCATTTCTAGGAAGAGCCTTAATTAAAGATTTAGTATAAGGATGTAACAAAGTAGATGGAGAAAGAAAATTCTTTGTATCATTAATTTCAATAACATAACCTGAATAAAATATTGCTATTCTATCAGCTGTTTTTAAGGCAACATCAATTTCATGAGTAATTAACAATACACCCTTATTATCTTCTTTCATCTTTCTAATATTTTCTATAGTTTCTTCAACATCCTTTGTATCTAATCCAGGAGTAGGTTCATCAGCAACAATTAAATCAGGATTAGATAATAATGCTGTGGATAATAATACTTTACGCACCATACCACCAGATAATTGAAAAGGATACATTGAATCTACAGACTTATCTAAACCATATTTTTCAAATATTTTCCTTTGATTAATTCTTTTTCTTTTTTCATCTTCTTTATCTTTAACCTCACCTATTACTTGATTAGATATTTTCATTAAAGGATCTAGAAAATTAACTGATTGAGGTATAAGACAAATTTCATCACCTCTTAGTTTTTCTTTATCTTTTTGTTCTATGATATTTCCTTTATATTTTATAACTCCTTCACATATAGCATTTTCAGGCAATATTCCAAGAATTGCATGGGCTAGTAAACTTTTTCCAGAACCACTTGAACCTAGAATTGCAACTATTTCTCCACTATTTACAGATAATGATAAATCATTTATAGTTTTTATAGTACTCTTTCTTAATCCTTGAATATAACGTGAAAAAGAAATTGATAAATTTGAAACTTTTAATAATTCACTCAATATTATCACCACTTCTTAAGTATTTGCCTTTGTAGGATCTAATAATTTTGATATTTCTTCACCTATCAAATCAAATAATAATACTATTATAAGTAAACATAACCCTGGGAAGAATGCTAACCACCATGCACCAGTTACTAAGTATTTCATTGATTCTGAAAGTATAATTCCAATTGCTGGTTCATGTGCTGATAAACCAAAACCTAAAAATGTTATACTTGCCTCATGCATAATTGCATGTGGAAATATTAATAATGTTCCTACAATAATCTGAGAAAATACTAAAGGTAAAATATGATATCTTGCTATAAAATACTTATTTCTACCATACTTATATGATAATTTAACATATTCAGTATTTTGTATTTCTTTTATTTCTACTCTTAATACTCTAGCTAAACTAATCCAATGAGTAACTGCTACACCTATTATAACACCATAAGCACCTTTACCCAGACATATTGAAATCATAATTAACAATAATAAATGAGGTATTGATGCAAATAAATCAATAATCCATGAAACTAGAATATCACAGTATTTATTAATACTTGAAATAAATGATATGAATATTGCAATAATACTAGATAATATAGAAGATATGGTTCCAATATATAAACTTAATCCTAAACCTTTCATTGTTCTATTAAACATATCTCTACCTAACCAGTCAGTTCCAAAAATATGTTCTAATGATGGTGCTTGTTGTCGTACTAAAAAGTTAGTTGTTATATCATTAGATTTTATCATATAGCTACTTAAAGCTATAACTAATAGTAAAAATGCTGTTAATACAATTATTAATATAGTTTTTTGTCTTAAATTAAATGATTTAAAAATATCATATTTATTCCAATTAATCATTATTATCATCTCTCATACGGACATCCACATATTTATAGGATATATCTGCAAGCATATTACCTACAAATACAAATATTGTACTTATTAAAACAATTCCTAATAATAAAGACACATCTGATTTAAGACCTGCAGCAACAGTTGCCTGTCCTATACCTGGATATGAAAATACTTGTTCTATTAAAATTGTTCCACCAAATAATTCATTAAATGAGAGAAATTGTAAAGTTAATGCAGGTAATAATACATTTCTTATTCCATGTTTCAGAATAATATATCTTCGACTCTCTCCTCTGGCTTTTGCAAAAAGAAAATAATCACTATTTTCTATATTAATTATTCTATCCCTAGTATATAATGCAATAGATGCAATACCAATTATACTTAAAGTTATAGTAGGTAATATAAGTCTATATAACCATTCCCATATTGTTACTTCATTAGCTATTACACCTACAGGTACAGCTAAACCAAAAGGAAACAATTTAAGATAAACTGAAAAGATAATCATTAAAATTAATGCTATCCAGAAACTAGGTGATGATTGTAAAATATAACAATATGTTTTAATAAGTTTATCAGTTAAACTGCCTCTTTTAGCACCAGCAATAATTCCTAATATAAAACCTACAATACCTGATATTAACCAGGAAACTGTCATTAATATCAGTGATGCTGTGAATTTTTCTCTTATAACATCAATTACGGGACGTCTATAAATTAATGATATACCTAAATCAAATTGAAGCAAACTAGTAATCCAATTAATAATTCTCTCATTTAATGTCAAATTAACTCCCCAATATCTTTGTAAGATAATCATTTTTTCAGGAGAAACTGCAATT
>NZ_MAIF01000140.1:0-2698 GCF_001729395.1 Methanosphaera sp. A6
TATGTACTATCCAGTATAAGCATTAAAACTAATAGTATGTTCATTACTGGCACTAACTAACTAGAGTAGATTAGAAAAAAATAAGTCCATACAATTTGTATTGATTTTTGAGTATTATTAATTTATTCAATTGGTTTGTTAGATGTTTGTGTAATAATATAATAGAATAGTAATTCTATGGTTTACTTAAATAATATAATAGTATTAATACGTTTTAATAAGATTTGCTTATATATATTTTTTGCTTTGTTTGATTTGTTTTAAATCTACTACAGACAATATTATTTTTGTCACTATATATAATAGGAAAAAAAAGAACACTGTATAAAATGGTGAAATTTTGTATAATAAAAAATTTTTTTTCTTTTTATGCCATCTGGGGGATGGCTAGGCTTGAGATTAACTTATGAAGGTCGTGGCAAGCTGCGATAAGCCTGGGCGAGAAGCATGCATTCATTGAACCTGGGATTGCCGAATGAGATTCTTATTACTCTTTACCGAGTAATGATCCACATTTGTGGATTGGGAACCCACTGAATTGAAACATCTTAGTAGGTGGAGGAAGAGAAAACAATTGTGATGCCGTTAGTAACGTCGAGCGAAAACGGTATAGGACAAACTGAATCCCTACTAGAAATTAATAGGGAGATGTGGTGTTGTTAAGATTCAAAATATTTATGGTGGCCTGTTATTATCCTTGTTTAATTATTGTTGGAATACTTTAACCGTAGAGGGTGATAGTCCCGTAGACTTTGGGGTAATTTGGTCATTTTTTTTGAATTCTTGAGTAGCGTTCATTGGAAATTGGGCGTGAATCAAATTATAGGGAGGCATCGACTTCCAATTCTAAACATTACTCAAGACCGATAGTGTATTTAGTACCGCGAGGGAATGCTGAAAAGAACCCTTTTATTAGGGGGTGAAAAGTACCTGAAACCAGATGGTGACAGCCTGGCATGGCATGAAAGGAATGATAATTCATTGAATTTCTTCTGGCAACACTTGAAATTCTTTGTCTTTGACTAGTGTTGTGTCATTCGTCTTGAAACACGAGCCAGGGAGTTTGTAGTTGTGGCGAGGCTAAAAAGCTTAAGCTTTGTAGTCGCAGGGAAACCGAGTAAGACGTAACTTCTTGTGTGGTCTTCTGATTATAAAATGTCACAGTCACAGCTTTAAAACCCGAAGCCGGTCGATCTATCCGTGAGCAGGATGAAATCGCTCATACGAGTGATGGAGGTTCGCAGAGTTGTTGTTCTGCAAAACACTCTTATGACTTGCGGTTAGTGGTGAAAGGTCAATCAAGATCGGTGACAGCTGGTTCCTATCGAAATAGCTCCAAGGCTAGACTGATTGGAGATAGCTGGCAAGGTAGAGCACTGATTGAGTGTTTAGGGTGGGAAACTACTCGGCATTCTGTAAAACTCCAAACTTGCTAGCATCGTAGAAGATCGGATCGAGGGGCGTGGGGTAAGCCTGTGTCCCGAAAGAGAAACAACTCAGACTTTGGTTAAGGTCCCCAAGTGCCGGATTAGTTTAAGGGAGTCATTAGCCCTAGACAGTGGGGAGGTGGGCTTAGAAGCAGCCACCCTTTAACGAGTTCGTAACAGATCACCCATCGAGGTTAATGGCATCTAAAATGGAAGGGGTTAAGTCGGCCACCGATACCAATGAACATATACTTTTGTATATGATTTCGTAGATAGGCGTCCTGTTGGATTTGAAGCTGGGGTGTGAATTCCAGTGGATCTTGCAGGAATGTGGATCCTGGTAGTAGTAGCAGCAAAGTAAAGTGTGAATCTTTATCGCCGAAGGGGCTAGGGTTCCTTGGCAATGTTCGTCAGCCAAGGGTTAGGCGGTCCTAAGGGTAACGGTAATTCCAGTTATTCGAAAGGGAAACAGGTTAATATTCCTGTCCAACACAATTTACACGGCAACGTTTATGTTGGATATTTTTGACACTTCGTGATATGCCTTGTAAGATTGTCGTCTTATTCAAATTTTAGAAGCTAAGGGAGAACTGTAATAGTGAGAACTTGGTGTATTTATGATTGAGTCTCTCGTTTTTTTGAGAGATTATCTGGTTGATTCATGGAGTCCTTGAAAAGAAAATATCCATTTATTTGATTGTGTTTCCGTACCGAGATCCGACACAGGTGCCCCTAGTTTAGTAGACTTAGGCGTGTTAGGGTAAACCAGCTAAGGGAATTCGGCAATTTAGCTCCGTAACTTTGGGATAAGGAGTGCCAGCTACGTGTAGTAGCTGGTCGCAGTGACTAGGGAGGTTCGACTGTTTAATAAAAACATAGCTCCCAGCTAGCCCGTAAGGGTGTGTACTGGGGGCGACACCTGCCCAGTGCTGGCACGTGAAGCTGGGGTTCAACCTGGTGAAGCGCCAGTAAACGGCGGGGGTAACTATAACCCTCTTAAGGTAGCGAAATGCCTTGCCGGACAAGTACCGGCCTGCATGAATGGTAGAACGAAATCTCCACTGTCCCTAGCTGGAACCTAGTGAACCTGCTATTCTGGTGCACAAGCCAGAGACTTCTATTGGGAAGCGAAGACCCCGTAGAGTTTTACTGCAGTCTGCTATTGAGGCTTGGTTGCAAGTATGCAGCGTAAGTAGGAGACTTCGACGGTATGTCGTCAGGCATATCTGAGTCATTCATGAGACACTACTTTCTTGTGACTGTGTTTCTAA